>JAHFEW010000095.1:0-12190 GCA_023248215.1 Nitrospira sp. | reverse complement strand
GTTCAAAAGGGCCGCCCAGCAAGGCCGCAGCGAGGTCCGCGACGCGAAGAATAATGAGCGTCATGCTTGCGGACGCTGGCGAGGCGGTGAGCCGGCAGTGTCTTGGAGACCAAGCATCATCGATCTTACCCGCCCACCCCGAGCCTGCCGAGACAGGCTCTTTTCCTATGGCCGTACGTTGAGTCTCTAAGCGACGCGAGAACGATGCTGGAGGTTTTTTTCAACATCCTGCTAGGTAGAGAACGGATTGTGGAGAAGTTCTTCCCCCACGGTCGTAGCCGGCCCATGTCCGGGAAAGAGCAGCGTGTCATGGGAGAGCGTCAACACCAGCCCTCGGACGGAGGCCAGATGGGTCTGATAGAGCCCGGCCGGATTCGAACGGCCGATCGAACCGGCGAACAGGGTGTCGCCCACAAAACAAATCGGTCGGCCCGCTTGCTCCACACGATAACAGACCCCGCCCGGCGTATGACCCGGCGTCGTCATGAATCGCACGGTCAGCCCGCCGACCTGCAGCGTCTCGCCATGCTGCGGCAGGGTCAGGACCTCGTGTGACGGACGCCAACTGAGGAGGCCGAGATCGTCAGGACCGAGATAGACCGGCACGGAACCGGCTTTCAGAATGCGTTCAATTCCCCCGGCATGGTCGGAATGGCCGTGAGTCAGGCAAATCGCACGCAGCCGGAGATTCCGCCGCGCCAACAGTTCCAGCATCGCGGTGGGGTTGTAAGCGGTATCGATCAGGATGGCCTCTCCACGATCATGGATGACGTAGCCCTTGACCTCGTATCCGCCGATCGAGCCCAGGACGATTTCCACATGCGCCACCGCAGCGGGCAGCTCGTGAGGAGTCCAGCCGTCAGCGACCTGCGCAAGAGGCTCCGCTCTCAGTCCAAGAGCCTGGGCCACTGCCAGCACCTGATCGCGACGACGCGGGGTTTGGCCCCGTTCCAGCTCAGTCAGTTCGACTTCGGGCAAACCGCTCGCGCGCGCCACGTCGGCCACCGACCGCTGCTGCCCCGTGCGGGCCTTCTTCAAAATGTCGCTGAGGTCGTCTTCGAGTGCCATGTTAAGAATGGGAGCCGATGGCATATGGCCTATGGCTTATAGCTCTTGTCTCCAGGCATCTACCATCGACGGATCCACATCGACCAGGATCACAGATCTCAGCTTCCGTGGAGCGAATGTTCTGATCTCCTGTGCCATCTTCACCGCCGCATCGTGAGCGGTCACTCCGCCGACTCCGGTCCCCATCCCCGGAATCGCGATCGATTCGAACGCTTGTTCATCCGCAAGAACCAGAGCCGCCCTTGTTGCCAACGCGACATTCTGTGCCGGAATGCACATGCCCGGCTCCGGCATCGTCGGAGCGTGAATGATCCCCTTGAACTTCGTCTTTCCGCCGGATGTCAGCACCGCCTGTCCAACGGCGATCGGTGCCTGCGCCCGAGCCTGATCTTCGACATCCTGCCCCGCCGCCCGCTTGATCACCCCCGCCACACCGCCACCCATGATGCCATGACTGTTGGCGGCATTCACAATGACGTCAGCGTCGGCTTCAAGGATGCTGCCCTGGATCACAGATATCATTACGGACAAGGCTCGCTCCGTACTATAGCCAAGACACCGGCCATATCAACTCAAGCCTGCAATGATCCGGCGATAGTCGTCTTCGGAAAAAGTCTTAAGGGTCGTGGACCGTACATTCCCCAATGAGCCAAGCTTGAGTCCGAAGCCAGCCAGTTTGTCGTTATTGGGCATATCGACCACGAGCACCAGATCATATTGTCCCAGCGTGAGGTAGAACGCTTTGACCTCGCCACCCATGTCCTTGGCGAGCTTCTTCACGGCATCCAACCGCTTCGGGGAGTCCTTCACATTCTTGATTCCCTGATCCGTCCAGTTGAGGAGCATCACATAGGTGACCATGGCAGCCTCCTTTGTCAGCAGTCAGATTTTCTATTGCATCGGCTCCACCTCAGTACGATTCCGTGATCCATCGCTCACTTCAGAGTATCCTCTACTGCAGCCTTCGAACCGCTCCTCTGCTCTTTTACCCATGAGACGAGGCGCCTGGTATGGCTCCATTGCGCGCATCGACCGAGCGCCGACCATAGTTTGCAACGTCAAATTAGTCCTGCGCGCGGGGTCTGTGAGCAGAGAGATCACACCTGTTGCCTCGCCCTCCACCTCCTTAGGGCACGGACTCCGGAAACAAGGAAAAGGCGCTGAAGCATGGCCACGTGGTCCTTCACTGCGCGTATCAAACGAGCATTTTCACACCGCTCTACTTTGAGCCGGTAGGTCAGAGTGGCTCTCACTGCGCGCATTATTCTTACCCTCTCTCCCAGGGCGCGCCGAGACGCACCCTGCCCCAAGCGAGGGTCTTCCGAGACCGCGCGTTGCGTGAGCAGAGAGCTACCCGACCTGCCGGCTTCCCCTCTCAACTCTCCAGCGACGAACAACTCAACTCATCATCCAGGCGGACGCGGCTGGCATCGGCGCGGACTTTGCCGTAGAAACGAACTGACTGCGCATCGATCGAACGCTTTATTCCTCTACTTTGAGCCGGTAGGTCGGGGTGGCTCTCACTGCGCGCGTCCAACGAGGGCATTCTTATGCCGCGCGTTGCGCGAGCAAAGAGACACCCCCGGCCTGTCGGCTCTCCCCCCTCAACTTTCCGGCACCAGTGTAATCTCCTTCACTTCCCCGAACCCTGCCAGCACTTTCGACAGGGCCTCGCCGGAACCGACCGCCAGAATCCGCAACCGCTCTGGGTTAAAATGGGCCTTGGCCGCTCGTTGAATATCCTCTTTGGTCAACTTCACCACCTTGTCGCGAATCTGATGGAGCCAGTCTTTCGGCAACCCGTCATATTCGAGATCCATCAAGCGGCTCACGATGCTCGACGCGCTGGTGAACGAGAAGACAAACGAGTTCACATAGGCTTCCTTGGCCTCCTCCAGCTCGGCGTCGGTCACCGGCTCATTCCGCATCCGCTCCATGTTCGCCACGAAGCGATTCACCACCTCTTGGGTCGAGGCCAGCTTGGTTTCGGCGCGCATCAACCACACCCCTTGATCGTACACGCTGGCCCGAAGGCCGCTACCGACGGAGTAGGCCAGCCCGCGCTTCGTGCGCACATCGTTGAAGAGCCGACTGCGGAATGAACTACCGCCCAGAATGTCGTTGGCGATCGCCACCGCGACATAATCGGGGTCGGTCTCTTTGATGGTCAAATGTCCCACCCGCAAATGTGTCTGCGATGTGTCCTTGTTCACAAACCGCACGGCGCCGGTTTTGAAGTCGGTCTCCGGCACAGCGGGAATCGTGACGTCGAGCGCATGGCCTCTGGCCCAATCACCGAAGACTTCTCGCAGCAAGGCCAGCATGGAGGTCTTCTCGAAGTCGCCGGTGACGCCGAGAATGATGCCATTGGGGTGGACCGTCTGCTGATGAAATGCCACGAGGTCCTCCCGCGTTATCGACTCGATCGAGCGAACCGTGGTCTCCCGGGCACTGGGGTGTTCGGCGCCATAGAGGAGCTTGGCGAACTCCCGCCCGACGATGGAGCCCGGACTGTCTTGACGGCGACGGATCCCTTCCAGGGCTTGCAACTTCGCCAACTCGACTCGACTCTGCTCAAACGCAGGCCTGCGCAACAAATCGGCAAAGATTTGCAGCCCGCGTTTCAGATCCTTCTTCAGCACATCGAGGGAGGCGGAACCGGACTCTTTGGCCAATCCGATCGACACCGTCGCAGCCAACTGTTCGAGCTCTTCATCGACCTCTTCGGGAGACATCCGTGCCGAACCGCCCGTTCGCATCACCGCGCCGGTCATACCGGCCAGGCCGACCTTCTCCGCCGGGTCCAGCCAACTGCCGGTCCTGAGCGTGGCATTGATCGTCACCAGCGGCAATTCATGATCCTCGAGCAGGTAGACGACCATGCCGTTGTCCAACAGGACACGATCCGCATCCGGCGGGTTGAAATCCACCGTCGGGAAACGCATCGTGCGCGGATCATTCGGCGCAAGATCTGCCGCCAGCCCGGGCGCTATCTGTGTGACCAGCAACAACAGCATGGTCAGCAGCGAGATTCCGTTCACCTTCTTCAGCATGCCTGTCTCCCCTCCCATGGTCGCCTTGCCCTTCACGCCTAACCCCTCACGGCTTCCACAGGTCATGGCTGCACCTCACCCGCAGCCGCCATCTTTTTATCGGGAACCTTCTTGACCAGGACCCCGACGGTCCGATTTGGTTTGATCAGATACTGGGAGGCGACCCGTTGCACATCGGCCGGCGTCACGGCCGCGATCCGGTCGCGCGCGTTCACCACATATCGCCAACTGCCGGCCACCGTCTGATAAAAGGCCAGTTGCGAGGCAAGGCCGCTGTTAGAACGCAACGACCGCACCAGATCCGCATCCAATCCGTTGAGCACGCGCTCGAACTCCTTGGCCGAAATCGGCTCGGTTTTCAACCGTTCAAGCTCCTCGTAAATCGCCGTTTCCACCTCCGCCGTGGTATGGGGTGCAAGCGGCGTGGCAGCAATCACGAAAAGGTTCGGCGCGCGAACGCCCGGATAGTTCGTATCCGACAACACGGACGCCGCCAAGCGTTTGTCACGCACGAGCGTGCTGTAGAGGCGCGAGGTCACGCCTTCGGTCAGCACTTCGTCGATCACGTCGAACACGAAATCGTCCGGATGGCCGATGGTCGGTTTGTGGTATCCGATCGCCAACGCCGGTTCTGCGTCAAATTCGATTTCCACCCGCCGCTCACCGCGCTGCGGAGGTTCTTCCGTGACCATGGCCGGAAGCGGAGGCGCGGCCGGGATCTTCCCGAATGTCTGTTCGATCAGGGCGATGACCTCTTTCGGATTGATATCGCCGACAATCGCCACTGTCGCGTTATTTGGACCGTAATAGGTCTTGAAGAACGCCTCCGTGGCAACCGGCGTGAGGGAGAGAATATCCGAGCCCCAGCCGATGGTCGGCACGCCATACTGATGGGCTTGGAAGGCGGTGGATGTGAACGTCTCGTACAACAGGCCGTTCGGACTATCGTCGGTCCGGAGCCGCCGCTCCTCCATCACGACGCCGCGCTCTTTGTAAAACTCGCGCAAGACGGGATGCGCCATCCGATCGGATTCCAACGCCGCCCAGAGCGGCAATCGGTTGGCCGGCAGGCTGATCACATACCGGGTGATGTCCTTCCCCGTCGAGGCATTGAGCCCGACTCCGCCGTGGCGCTGATAGAGCAATGCCATTTCATTGCCCACAACATACTCGCCCGCCTTGTCTTGCAGTTCTTTGAATCGCCGCTGAAGCTGCTGGACGGCCTGGGATGGCGCGGCCGCCTTTCCATCTGCTTGTGCTCGAGCCGCTTCCTCGCGCTCGCGTTGATCAAGCTCGGTTCCGACCTGGGTCAACTCGGCCAGGACCGCCTGCTCCTTATCGTAACCTTTCGTTCCGACGGTCCGCGTGCCTTTGAAGGCCATGTGTTCGTACAGGTGGGCCAGTCCCGTTTGTCCGACCTGTTCATTGACGCCGCCGACCCCGAACGTCATGTTGATGCTGACGATCGGGGCTTGATGCCGTTCCACCATCAGCACCGTCATGCCATTGGCCAGTTTATGTTCGATGACTCGGTCGGCCAGGCTGGGAGATTCCGCGTTGCCCGGCGCGGTCGTCGCGAGAACCGCGGCGACGATCAGGACCGCTACTGTTTGTGCTCGCTTGATGCTGATCATATGAAGAGCTCCATCAATTCTTCCGGTCGTTCAATGAACCAATCCGGTTGGCAAGCGGCCATCTTCTGACGGTTGCCCATGCCATACCCCACCGCACAGACGCGGATGCCCGCGTTGTGACCGCCGTTGATATCGTTGGTGCTGTCACCGACCAGCACCGTGCGGTCCTTCTCGACTCCGAGTTGTTCCATGACATGCACCAACATGCCCGGCTCTGGTTTCAGGCCGAACCCATTGTCGCCGCCGACCACATACACGAAATGCTGGGGGCCGAGGCCGTTCAAGATCACGTTCGTGTATTCGATGGCCTTATTGGTGGCCACCGCCTTGGGCTTGCCCGAGAAATGCGTCAGAACCCGATCGATCCCCGGATAGAACGTGGTGCGATCCAGGCAATGTATCAGGTAGTGCCCGCGAAACACCCGTAAGGCCTCGTCGTACACATCCTTGTTGCCCTCTCCGACGGCCAACCGCAAAAGTTTTTTGACGCCGTCGCCCACGAATCCGAAGATTTCCTCCTGCGGACGCTCCGGCATACCCAGATCGCGCAAGGTCAAATTGACGCTGTCGGCAATGTCCCATTTCGATTCGATCAGCGTGCCGTCGAGATCGAAGATGAGCAAATCAATATCGGCTTTCTTCGTCATTCTTTCGCCTCTCGCAACTCGGCCTGCAAGGCCGCCAAGGACGCCTGCCGCGTCCCATCCTTTTCTTCGAGCAGCGCCTGTCGCACAAAGTTCAGCATCCGCTTCTGCCCGACATGGGGCGGCAAAATCGGCTCCATGATTTTCCACCGTGCTCCTTGCACCTTGAGACGGACCCGCACCTGTTCCGTCCCCGGTTCCGGCACAAAGCCGGCGGAATCCATATACATGACGCCCAACACATGAAACTCTACAGGAACCAGGACCTCCAATGTGTTCACAATCTCCCACTTGCGAAAATCGTCCGGGACCGTAAACCCGTTGATGACGATCACTTTGCCCCAAGCCGGCTCTTCCTTCCAATCCACCAAGCCCGCCACCGATTCAAAAGAACTCGCATCGAGTCGTACCCCCTTGTTATCGAGGGCGAAATATTTCTCCACGACCTTGGCCGGAGAATGCGTGATGGCGTTGGTTTGTGCGAAACCGGTGGCAGCTGAGACCGCCAGCCAGACGACCCCGATCACCAACCCTATCGTGCCACCGCGGCCTTGACTTCCCATGGGCTATAGCACCTCGTGCAATTTCATGAGGTTCGTCCCACCCGGCTGACCGATTCTTGTCCCGGACAGAATGACGATGCGTTGACCGGTTTTCACCAGTCCTTCGGCTTTCAACCGGCGCTCTGCCTCATTGACCCGTTCATCGGTCGTCGGGATCTGTGCCATCGTGTGGGGAAGCACCCCCCAGTACAATGCCATCTGCCGGCGGATCGACGCGAACGGAGTGAAGGCGATAATCGGCGCAACCGGGCGCTGTTTAGACACCAACCGGGCTGTCATCCCTCGCTCACTGAATGCCACGATCGCGCCGGCGCCGGTCGCCGCTGCGGCCGAGGAGGCCGAGAGACATATCGCCTGCTCAAACGACAGGTATGCCGTATCCGCCGGAGTCCGCCTGACGAATCCAGGACCGGTTTCGACTTCCGCCGCCCGCACGATACGATCCATCACTTGCACCACTTCAACCGGATACTGCCCGACCGCCGTTTCAGCGGAGAGCATGACGGCATCGGTCCCATCGAACACGGCATTGGCCACATCTGACGCTTCCGCCCTGGTCGGCCGCATGTGTTGCGTCATCGATTCCAGCATTTGCGTGGCGGTGATCACCAGCCGCCGATGGCGATTGGCTGTCGCGATAATGCGCTTCTGCAACACCGGCACCGCTTCCGGCCCCAATTCCACTCCCAAATCGCCGCGCGCCACCATCACGCCGTCCGCATGAGCGAGGATGGCCTCCAATTCCGTCACTGCCTCCTGCCGCTCAATCTTGGCAATCACCGGCACATCCCCGCCGCTGTCGGCAATCAACTGCTTGGCGGCGATGATGTCTTCCGCCCCGCGGACAAATGAGAGGGCGATATAATCGACACCCTGCGCCACGCCGAATCGCAGGTCTTCCCGATCTTTATCCGTCAAGGTCGGCGCACTGACAATGGTGCCGGGCAAATTCATGCCCTTGTGAGATGCCACGCGCCCGCCTGCCACCACCGTACATTCCACCGCACCGTCGACAATCCGATCCGCCTTCAACTCCACCATCCCATCATCGATGAGGATTTTGGCCCCCGGCCGAATGTCTCTGGTCAGCGCGTGGTAGGTGACGGGGATCTCCCGCCATGCGTCAGTGACGATGACCGTCCTGGCGCCGAGTTGCCCGCCGGAGCGCAACGCCATTGTCCGCAGCCGTACTGTCTGCCCGGCGAGGAGCTCCAGACCGACACCCGGAATCTCCCCGACGCGAATGCGGGGGCCCTGAAGGTCCTGAATGATCGCGACCGCCACACCGTGACGCTCGGCCATGTCGCGGATGACCTTGATCGCACGGCCATGTGATTCGTGCGTGCCATGGGAAAAATTCAGTCGAGCGGCATTCATTCCACCCTGAATGAGCTGCTCGAGGACGGCCGGACCATCGCTCGCCGGACCGATGGTGCAGACGATTTTGGCTTTTCGCATGGTGCTATTCTTCTGTCTTGACAAGATGGGCCCGGCACACCATCTTGTACATGAAAGGTGAGACTGGGTGCGTCCTTCATCCGGTCGGCAATGGCGTCATTCTAACAAACACATCCCCATGACGTAAAAGAACATCCACATACCTATCAGAGAAAAGCGGCGCCGATCTCATTAAAATCTTCTTACGGACCAGAACCCCACGAGGCCCTCATGAACGCATCGGACGCGCGGTCAACCGATCAGTTGGATTTTGTCACGGTTGAGGGCTTGCTGGCCTATGGAGAATTGCTCGCCCAACGATCATCGAGCGACAGGTTCGTGCTGCCCCCTCCACCCCCGCCATCCACCGACCGGCGGCGACGCGCCGAGGAGGCGACCAACCGGATCAGGACATTTATCCAGGGCCTGCCGGCCGGCCTCCCCAGCGCCGAGGCCTATCGTACCGCACGCCATGAGTTGATTGCTGATGCCTGCGGGGGCGATCAGTTGGTCTTCTATGCCGCCTGGAACCTGCTCCTGGCGCGCGGAGAGCTGGCGCCGTTGTATCGGGCACCGATCGGAACCACCCAAAAACCCACGCATCGTCGCCCGGTCGCCATCGTGCCGCGCGCCCATCTGACCCCGCAGTTGGCCGAAGGCCGCATTGTGTTGGATCTGGGCGATGACCGTTTCTGGCTGCTTCCCCGCGACCTGGGCGACCGCACGTTGTTTTTTACAATGCGCCATGGCATGTCGGAAGTCGAAAGCAAGACCCATCGGGTCGGACGCCGGCTCGCGAACGTCTTGGATACCGAGCGTGGTGTTCCCAGAGCAGAGGCAGTCGGAGCTGCGTTGGCCCGGATGGTGGGCGTGGTCGGCCAACAATTGGGCTATCTCCAGCTACACAACTATCTGGATCCCCGCACGTTCCTGCACCTGATCAGCCACAGCCCGAACACGGAACAACTCTGTCGGCGGATCACGAAGGCGCTGATGCCCGACAGGGCTGATGCCGTTCACCCCCACGTCGAGGCGACGTTGGAGTCTCAAGACTTCGGCTGGGTCACCGGCATGGAAAAACAGGCGGAGGTCGAGGCGGCCGCACAGGCCTTCGGGGTCGATGCGAAAACCGCGAAGCGCCTCATCAAACATCCCTTCTACAGTTATCCCGGCGGGCACTCGTTTTTCGATCTCTATGTCGATGTGATCGACGGCCTGCACCGGCTGGGCCACTCCCATCCCGGGCAGGTGCTGTGCCTCTACACCCATAGTTCGACCCTGCGCGCCTTACGGATCTATCTCGATCCACGTCCATTTCGCGAGGCCTTTTCCGAGTTTGGAGAATATAAGGAGGGCCAGGACAACGTGGTCCTGCTCACATTGGAAAACGGGAAACTCTCCGGCTATTCCACCGCAGTCGGCTTGATTGAAAGCGACCGGGTCGCCCGCGAGGCCTGGGTCACAATTGAACGGGAGCGGAGCCAGCGCGTGACGCTGAAACCGCGACGTATCAAGCGCCTGATCGCGCTGGTGTCAGGGGGGGATTTCGGGGGAGGCGGAGCCGCGTTAAAAGAATTGCGTGTCACGGGCAACCGGTTCGGGCTGGATGTCTTCTTCGTCCGGCACGGATTCCTCGGCCTGGCCAACAATTGGATCGATGCCGTCACCGAGGAAGACACGCGCGGCATGAGCAGCCATGCCAGCAGCCCCATCGGAAGCAGCCGCTTCGAGGACTTCAAAGACGAGGAAGTGCAGCATGCCGCCATGCGCTCCCTTGCCCCCTATCGCGAAGACTCTGCCCTCGTCGTGTTGGGAGGCGACGGGAGCCTGCGCGGCGCCCGCGCCATTCATGAAACCTTCGGGATGCAGGTTGTCGGCATTCCCGGCACGATCGACAACAACATCGCCGGTACCACCTCGCTGGGATTTCATTCTGCGGTCGCGCTCGCGGATCAGTCGATCGAATCCCTCAAGGCCACCAGCGCCGCCATGGGAAGCATCTTTTTTGTCGAGGTGATGGGCGCCGGATCCGGGCATCTGGCCCTGGCCTGCGCCTATGAGGCCAGGGCGGAAGGCATCCTGGTGAATGAGCACCCCGATCCCGATGCCTATATTGAGGAGATTGTCCTCGGCACCTTGAAACGCACGTTGGGCGTGCCCAACAAGAGCCATATCTTTGTGGTGGCGGAGCGGACCCCCCACCGGCATCACCGGGAAGGCGGCGTCCATGGCTTGGTGGAGTATGTGGCCAACACCATCGCGAAATGGCCGCAGCGTCGAGAGAAGTCCGGCCAGTATTCGTTGGCATCAGCCACGAAGGCGACGATTCTTGGGCATACGCTCAGAGGCGCTCCGCCCACGCCGGAAGACAAAATGATCGCGCAACATCTGGCCTATGAAACCGTCCGCCGCCTGGTCGAGCAACCCGAGACCATCGTCGGCTGCATGGTGGCCTATCGCGACTCACACACACTTGAGACGATTCCTTTGCATGCCCTGTCGCCCAAGCCGTTCGACTGGGAACTGTTCACCCGCATGCATGGGGCAGAGCTGGCCATCGAGACGCCATGATGTGCATGTGATATGAGCCCGACTCACAGTCGGTCAACGTTGACCCCTCCCATGCGACATGTTAGGGTCTTTGCCTGTTGATGGGATGGGGCGTTATTCACCATGCCTGTTCGAGACTTCACTCGATTCCTGCTGTGGCTATGCGTCGCATTCGCTCTTCATCTCGGCGCCTCGTTCGCCGGTGCACCGGGCTCGACGCTCCAAGAATCCCCGGCCTCACTCACTCCTGCTCCCGCCCAAGCGCCGCAGTCGCAGAACGGATCGGTAGGCGCCGGCTCTGAAACGAATTCATTGGGTGGCCTAGCAACCATTCCCGAGTCTGCACGGGAGACGTTGAAAGCTATTGAAGAGCGGCAGGGCGACTCGCTGCCGGGGTACGTCGGAGGGCGCACCTTTCAGAATCGCGAGCGCACTCTCCCACGCGGCCACTATCGCGAGTACGACGTGCATCCGAAGGTGCCCGGAAAAAATCGCGGCGCCGAACGGATCGTCATCGACCAACGCACCGGCAAGGCCTATTACACCGCCGATCATTACCACTCATTTATTCCGATGAATTGAGGATCCATGTCGATCATAGCGCTCCAATCGATCAAGAAGCCGTGGGCGCATCTTTTGGTGCATGCCGAAGGACAGGCACTCGACAAGATTCTGTCGGTACCTGCGCACTTTGTGGTCAAGACTGTCTCCGGCAAGAAATGCAAAACGAAGGCAGGGCTGCTGGATGAATTCAGCCGGGTCTTTTCCTTTCCGGAGTACTTCGGCCATAACTGGGACGCCCTCGAAGAATGTTTGGCCGACCTCGAGTGGCTTCCGGCGAAGGGCTATCTCGTGGTGGTGACCGATGCCGATCAAGTGCTGACCAAGCCCGACGAAGAGGACGATTTCGAAACGTTCGTCGAAATTTTGAGCGAAGCCGGTGAAGCCTGGAGTCTCAAGGAGACCGACGAGGCGACGGGAGACGGCCTGCCGTTTCATGCCGTACTGGCTGTCGCGGATCGCCATAAACGCACCCGCCACAATTGGTTCGCACCGCCTTTAGCGATGGAGCGCAAGCCCGGGACAGCCACGCCATCCAAGGGAGTGAAAAAGGCGGCTCACTAGTGGACTGTAACAATTGATTCGGGAGTAATTCGGCGTGATGGATCAAAGTACTTCCACTTCACGGGTTTGGGCTGTGTATTGTCGTGCCGGATGTAGCGCATGAGCTTTCGTTTGAG
>JAHFEW010000168.1 GCA_023248215.1 Nitrospira sp. | reverse complement strand
GCAGAGGTCATGAAACGATTGGAGCCGGTGCTTGAGCGGGAACGGCCGGATCTTGTGCTGGTCGTTGGAGATGTCAATTCGACTGTCGCGGCGGCGTTGACGGCCGTGAAACTTCATATTGCAGTGGCCCACGTTGAAGCGGGGCTTCGAAGCTTCGATCGATCGATGCCCGAGGAGATCAATCGCATCGTGACGGATGCGATCGCCGATTATCTGTTCGTGACTGAGGAAAGCGGGCTAAAAAATCTTCTATCGGAGGGAGTCGATAAGAGCAAGATCTTCCTGGTCGGCAACGTCATGATCGATTCGCTGGAGGCATCGCGCCGATCCTGGGAGCGGTCCACAATCCATACTCAACTCAATGTGACGAGGCAGCGGTATGGTGTGGTGACCCTTCATCGGCCTGCGAATGTGGATAGCCCTGTCGTTCTCGAGGGTGTCATACGAGCCTTGCTGGAAGTGGCGCGGCATCAACCGATCATCTTTCCGGTTCATCCACGAACCAGGAGATGCCTAGAAGCCATGCAGGGGATCCAGTCCTCCCTGCACTTCGGAACTCAGCTTGTGTCGGGCCCCGGAGTGTATTGTTTGGAACCGCTCGGCTACTTGGATTTTATGGCTTTAGTGGCCGGTGCCAATGTGATCTTGACGGATTCGGGAGGGATTCAAGAAGAAACCACCGCGTTGGGGATTCCGTGTCTCACTTTACGAGACAATACGGAGCGCCCGGTAACCGTTACTCATGGCACGAACCGATTGATCGGAACATCCCCTGCGAAAATCGTCCAGGAGGCCCTTCGCGTGATTCAGACTCCACCGCAGCGGACAGCAGCTCCACCCTTGTGGGATGGCAAGGCTTCTGAACGAATCGTCACCATCCTTCGTGAGCGTATGAGTGCTCGACACAGTGCGAACTCACCTGCAGACCATGGAACAGCAAATCCACGCGTACGCGTGGCATAACGCGCTCTGAGCGGGGTAGTATCGCATGACCTCAACGAGTTCCATCGATATTGTTTTGTGTGATGCGAAATGTCAGGACGAGTGGGACAACTATGTCCGTGAGTCCTCCTCGACCACTTTCTGCCATCAGTTCGCGTGGCGAGCTGTCATAGAAGAAGCCTTTGGGCACCGCACATTTTATCTCATGGCCAGGAAGGGGCAGGCCGTTGGCGGAATCCTGCCTTTGGTTTTGGTAAAGAGTGCGCTCTTCGGGACATCTCTCACTTCAATGCCGTTTCTCGATTATGGAGGGATCTGTGCCGACGATCCTGAGATTGCCCTTCGCCTGCTGGTCGCCGCCAAGAGACTGCAAGATGAGCAGAGGGTCGGCACGGTCGAACTCCGCCAGTGCCAGCCAATGGCCGAGGCCGGTCCCGCGCGATTGGATAAAGTGAGTATGGTGTTGGACCTTTCCCCCGGTGCCGAAGTCCTCTGGCGATCCTTGCCTGCGAAGGTCCGCAATCAGGTCAGGAAGGCCGAGAAGTCCGGTTTAACCATTGCCGAAGGCGGTATCGAGTTTCTTGATGATTTCTATAATGTCTTCCTCGTCAACATGCGGGATTTGGGTTCGCCCGTGCATGACAAGGCCTTCTTTCTTCACATCTTCAGGAATTTCGGTCAACAGGCCAGGTGTACTCTAATCCGCGACGGACAAAAAACTGTGGGGGGACTGATCGTGCTCTTGTTCAAGGACACGATGCTGGTTCCTTGGGCGTCCTCACTGCGAGAGTATTTCTCCAAGTGTCCCAACAATCTTCTATATTGGTCTGCGATTCAGAACGGGTGCCAACAAGGCTTCAGGCAGTTTGATTTTGGACGTTCGACGATCGGCTCAGGGACCTATGAGTTCAAGCGTCAGTGGGGAGCACAACCCAGACAGCTGCACTGGCAGAGTGTGGGCGCCGCCAACAGCCGCGCCAGCACCACGGTGTCCGCCCAGGACGGTAAGTTTCATGCGGCTGTCGAAGTCTGGAAGCGGCTGCCCATCCCGGTGACACGCGTCCTCGGTCCGCGCATCCGCAAGTATCTGACCAACTGAAGTGGGCTCGCTACTTCGATAATCCCTGAGATTATGAACATTCTATTCGACTAGTGCTTGGAGTGCGAGTGATCTATGTGCGGTATTGCCGGACTATACAACTGGACTGACCCTCCGCAGACAATGGCTGCGCAACTCAGCGCGATGTGCCAGGCCATTATACATCGGGGTCCCGACGACGAAGGCATCTTCGTTGATCGGGGCGTTGCCCTTGGCATGCGGCGACTCAGTATCATTGACGTGGCCGGTGGCCACCAGCCGATCTTCAATGAAGACGGGACGGTCGGGGTCGTGTTCAATGGCGAAATTTACAATTACCGGTCTCTGCGCGAGAGCTTGATCCGACGCGGACATCGATTCGCCACCAACAGTGATACGGAAGTGATCGTCCACGCATACGAGGAAGACGGACCGGACTGCGTCAAGCATTTCAATGGAATCTTCGGTTTTGCGATCTGGGACAAGCGTGCGCAGCGGTTGGTCGTCGCCAGAGACCGGATGGGTGTGAAGCCCCTCTATTACATGCAAACGAAGAAAGGGTGGGCATTCGGGTCAGAGATCAAGTCCTTACTGGCGCTTCCCAGTGCTCCCAGGACTCTTGATCTCGATGCGGCGACGCAATTCTTCCGCCTCGGGTTTGTACCGGCTCCACGAACCCTTTTCCAGGGAATCCAAAAGCTGCCAGCTGGCTGGCGGCTTGTCGCGGAGCGGGGTAAGGTCCAAGTTCAGCGATATTGGGATCTGGAGTTCGAGCAGCACGATTCATTCCTGAGCTTCGATGAATGTGCCGAACAGCTCAGATCCGTACTACAGGAAGCTGTGACCGACCAGATGGTCAGCGACGTGCCGGTCGGAGCTTTTTTGAGCGGTGGGGTGGATTCGACGGCAGTGGTTGCCTTCATGCGGCAGGCCACCCAGCATCCCGTCAGAACATTCAGCATCGGATTCGACCAGCAGCACGCGTATCACAATGAAACTCCTTATGCGGAAGCGGCAGCACGAGCACTCGGGACCACTCACGAAACGCTCATTGTGCGGCCCCAGATTGCCGATCTCATTCCAGCCCTTGTCGAAAAACTCGATGAACCGCTTGCGGACACCTCGTTCCTCCTCAGCTATCTGGTTTCCGAACTGGCCCATCGCCATGTGAAAGTCGCCCTGTCCGGAGTAGGGGGGGACGAACTCTTCGGCGGCTATCGACGGTACTTCACTCCTCTCATGAATAAAAGCGTAGCGTGGATTCCGCTTGGATTGCGGCGTGCATTGGGGAACGGACTTCAGGAGTGGTTGCCTGCGGATCGCGGCAGTGTGTTGGGAAACCTCTGCCGTTATGGGAAATCTCTCGGACGGACCTGCGCCCTTCCGATCGGCGAACAATACCTTGGCCTGTTGTCCGTGCTCTCCAAGGATCTTGTCCGTAGTTTGTTCCAAACGAAACCCGGCACATCCGATCCAGGAGAGGAGTTGATCACCTTGTACGATCACGCTCCGGCTTCGGCGCCGCTTGATCGCTTGGCTTACGTAGACATGAAGACTGTTCTACCCGAGAGCCTCCTGCTTCTGACCGACAAGATGGGCATGGCTAATTCATTGGAGATCAGGGTTCCATTCCTAGACAACCGGGTCGTTGATCTGATGCGGCATATTCCCAGTCAGTATCGACTGCGCGGTTTTCAGTTGAAGCGATTGCTCAAGGCATCTTTGAAGGGTGTTGTGCCGGACTTTGTGCTGGCCAGGTCGAAGCGCGGCTTCGGAATGCCGATCGGCACATGGCTTCGGTCGGACCTGCGGCCGTTGGTATCTCATCTTCTAGACCCTCAGCGATTGGCGAAAGACGGGATCTTCGATCCATCCGTGGTTAGGCACATCATCGCCGCTCACGACGCAAGTACGGAAGATTACACCGAAGCTATCGTGGCCCTCCTGGTTTTCGAGGTGTGGCGCGAACGATTTGGGGTGCGGTTGCCATGATGACGCTGGCAGGAACCATGGTGCTAGGAGCGTTGGGGACGATTGGGTATGTGTATGTGGGCTACCCCCTCGCGCTGTGGGTTCTGACGAAAGTTTGGAGACGAGATGTCCAGCGCGCCGCTGTCACTCCTTCCGTGACGCTTTTGATTTCGGCGTATAACGAAGAAGAGGTGATTGGCAGAAAGCTGGAGAACTCGCTGGCGCTCGATTATCCACAAGACCGGCTGACGATTCTCGTCATTTCAGATGCGTCCGATGATGGGACGGACCGGATTGTCCGGTCATACGCGAGCCGAGGCGTCGCGTTGCTCCGCATGCCTGAACGGGGCGGTAAAACTGCCGGCCTCAATGCTGCAGTCCAGCAAGCCCAGTCAGATATTATTCTTTTCAGCGACGCCAACATTCTCTACCAAAAGGATGTCGTTCGCGCGCTCGTTCGTAATTTTTCCGATCCGACGATCGGATGTGTCACGGGTGACTCGCGATATCTTGAAGGAGCCGAGTCGGCGGCGCACGTGCAAGAAAATACCTACTGGGGATACGAGCGGTTTATCCGTACGCTGGAAAGCATCATTGGCAGCACGGTTGGCGGCGATGGAGCGATTTTTGCGATCCGGCGTGAACTGTACACTCCCCTTCGACCCGATGCAATCAACGATCTCATGATCCCTTTACAGATCGTGCTTCGGGGATATCGGGCCATCTTTGAACCTGCAGCCATCGGTCTTGAACCTTCAGCGGGACATTTTAAAGGCGAATTTCGTCGCAAACGGCGTATCGTCAATCGAAGTTGGCGCTGCGTGATGAGCATGCCTCAAGTATTGA
>JAHFEW010000094.1 GCA_023248215.1 Nitrospira sp. | reverse complement strand
CGCCCGCCGGCATGGGCAGGAGTTTCTTGAGAAGCTGCAGCACTGGGGGCCAGTAGTCCTTTAAGAACGGCTCAAGGAAAGAACAGCTTGCCCGAAGCCCTTTCGCGTCGCGTGGCGAACCGGCTTCCTCGTCATGTGTGAAGCGCCCTTCGCCGCTCACAAACAATCATGTGTTCAGTCTAGCGAGATCAATCTCGCAAGATACCTGTTCCCCTTCCCACCTCTGGTTCCATGCCATACCCACTATGCCCCTAATTGACGCCTATACAAGATTTTGTATACACTTTAGACCGTGAAACGGCTTGTGTGGCTGGGCTCATCTCTGGACGATCTCAGAACCTGGCCCGCGGAGGCACAGCGAGACACCGGGTATCAGCTCTTCAAGATTCAGTCAGGCTTAGACCCATCGGACTGGAAGCCCATGCCCAGCGTGGGTAACGGCGTTCAGGAGATCCGGATTCACAGAGACCATGAATGGCGGGTCATCTATCTGGCGAAACTGCAGAAGCCGTCTATGTGCTACACGCCTTCGAGGAAAAAACACGCAAGACCCCCAAGCAGCCCTCGATGCTGCGCGTCGCCGGCTCCAGTTGTTACTGAGCCACAGGAGGAGAACATGAAGAAGCGTATATCGACGAGCAATGTCTTTCGGGATATAGGTTTCGGCGCTGAAGAGGCGGCCAACTTGAAATTGCGGGCGATGCTCATGGTCGAGATCGAGAAGTACATTCAGGAAAAGGGCTTGACCCAGAAGCGGGCCGCTGAGCGTCTTGGCGTGACACAACCCCGGATCAGCGATCTTATGCGCGGAAAAATCGAACTGTTCAGTGTAGACACCCTGATTACCATGCTGACTCATGCCGGGCTGAAGGTCGATGTGCGGGTCAGACGGTCCGCCGCAGCTTGAAGGGACACCTCAAGGACCCAGTCCCAATTCGAGACGCGTGGCGCCCCCCCTTCGTGAAGCGTCTCTCGTCCCTTTTCAACAAAATCACCATTAGTCCTTTAGCATTGAACATTCCCACCTTCCCTCCCAGACACGCGGGTCCTGCGTCCTGCCCGCTTGACATCCTGATCATTCAAACGTACTCTTCGTACAATTAGTACGTTTCGTACAGGTACCCTCGAAGTTGCTGGGAGGATTGGCATGGCTCATCTGCCGACTAGTAAAGCACGAGAAGGGTTTGCGGACACGATCAACCGCGTGGCATTCGGCAAGGAGCGTGTAGTGCTGAAGCGTCGGGGCAAAGAGGTTGCCGCCGTTGTCCCGATTGACGATTTGCGACTGTTGGAGGACCTGGAGGATCGCATCGACCTCGCGGATGCGCGAGCTGCTTTGGCAGAGACGAAGAAGAAAGGGGTCAAGTCGCTGGATGTCATTCTAAAGGAACTCGGTCTCTAGCCTTCCTCCATGGCCTATTCGATTCTCCTTGCCCCTCCCGCCGAACGACAACTGAAAACGCTCGCCCAACCGGTTCAGAAACGTATCGTCAAACGGCTTCGCACGTTGCGGGACAATCCGCGCCCCCAAGGGGTCAAGAAACTTGCCGGCGAGGAGGACCTCTACCGCATTCGGGAGGGTGACTATCGGATCATCTATACGATCCGTGACAAAGAATTGATCGTCCTCGTCGTGAAAATCGGCAACCGCAAGGACGTCTACCGTGCTTAACCAGGGCAATCTTCCGTCGCTGCCACTGACAATGAAGCACTGAGCCCCTGACTCAATAAGGATGGGCCGCCGCCACGCTGCACCAGGACCGGAGCCGACGAATGCTGAAGTCCGAAGGGGCGACGAAGGATGGCATTCAGTATTCGGCTGAACTCGGTCCAGTGAAATAGCCGCTTCTCTCGACAGAGTTTTGCTCACAGCGCCCCTCTGAATATTTTTTCGAGACCGGTCTAGGATTTTGGTACCGCCACCTGCCAGGCCCTTGGAAGCCTGAGCATCAGGTGGCGTCCACTGCAGTCGAGCTTGCCGTTCAGGTCCCCTTCAGGGCGTGTGTGCCGTGAGTGATCGCGCCACCCGCGCGCAACGCCGCCGCGACTAGAACGGCTTCGGCGATCTCCCGGTCCGAATTGCCTAGCTTTCGCGCGTTGTTCGAGTGGATCTCGATGCAATAGGGGCACTGTGTCGTAAACGCGACCGCGAGCGCCATCAGTTCCTTATACTTACCCGGAATAGCTCCCTCAGCCACGGCTGCCTTGTCGAAGGCCACAAACGCTTGCATCGCCTCGGGCGCATGAGCCTCTAGATCCTTCATCTTGCTAAGGTTCTTGATGTCGTACATGACTGCCTCCTGATGAGGGGTGGTTGTTGATTAAGATGTGCCATGCCATTCGCCTCTGGACAGTTCACCCTCGAACGCCAATCACTTCCAGATATTCAGCGAAGACCGTCGTGCAGCCTATCGCCGCTCGATTGTGAGCAGACCATAGCGCTTCGAGTTCCTGACGAAGCCGCTCAGAGCCGCCGACATCAAGGGCAGCAAACGCCCGATTGATTGGTCCGTAGTAGAGACGGAAGAATTCCACCACCTCCGAAGGGGGAAAGGGATAACTGAACGTGTAGTCGCGCCTGACCAGCTCGAGCTCCGCCAGTCCCTTGCCGAGCCTTTCACGGACGGTGGTTTCATCGCCCCACAGAACCGGCGAGGGCATCCCCGACGGTGCAATGAATGTCGACACGGTCTTGAACATCTGACCGACGAACCCCTGCGGCGTCCAATTGGCCATGGCGATCGTTCCCCCTGGCCTGCACACGCGCAGCAGTTCCTGAGCCACCAGGTCCGGCCGTGGAGCAAACATCGCTCCGATGAGGCTCACCACCACGTCGAACGTCTCATCCTCAAAGGGTAGCGCCTCCGCGTCGGCTTCCTCGAAGCGGGCCCGCAGACCCTCCGCTGCTGCACGCGCCCGTGCCCGCTCCACCAAATTGCCGGCGATGTCCACGCCGGTCACCTCCAGGCCATCCTTCGCGGCCATCAGAGCCAGCTGCCCGGAGCCGCAGCCCACGTCCAGCAATTGCGAGCCAGGGGGGACATTCAGGCGCTCGTAGAAATCACGCGCACCGCCTTCCATGTAACGCGAGAATCGGTCGTAGTCCCCGGCCATCCAGATATTCTTGAGACGAGTCTTCACAGTTTCCACTTGGGGTGATAGTGCGCTGGTAGACATGGTTCGACTCCTTTCTGTGTGTATTCGAATCGAATGAACGGTTCGGCCTCGCCGCTGCAACCATGTGTCGCAGTATAGGCGGATGAATGGGGGTTGCCTTACCCGGGAGTCTGGTTCTCTTGGCAGGAGCGTGCTAGGCTGCACTTTACTTGCTTTGGCGTCCGGTTTAATTTGCAGACGGTCCGTCACTCCAGTGTGGAGCCCACATGGATGTCTTGTCGGAAGTCCTCAAGGCTGTCAGGCTCGACGGAGCCCTCTTTTATAACGCTGAGTTTTCAGCGCCCTGGTGCTTTCGCCAGCCCGCCTCCCAAACCATGGCTCCCTATCTTTCCGCAGCATCCAAGCACGTGATCATCTATCACCTGCTGACCGAGGGCTGTGGCTATGCCCATATCGAGGGCGACGGACGGCCGCTTCCCCTCAACGCAGGAGACGTCGTCATCTTTCCGCACGGCGATCCACACGTCATGGGAAACGGTGCACCAGTCACGCCGGTGGACAGTGCGCAAGAGCTGCAACGAGTTCTAGCCGAAGGCCTCAAGGTCTCCCGCTTCGGCGGAGGTGGGGAACTGACCAAACTCATTTGCGGCTACATGTCCTGCGAGCCCCAACTCAGCCGCATCTTCCTAGGCGGGCTGCCACCCATTCTGAAGGTCAATATCCGCCAGGAGGCGTCAGGCCAATGGCTGGAACAGTCCATTCGCTATTCGGTGAGTCATGCGGATGCGTCCAGCCCCGGTGATGAGGCCGTACTCGCCAAGCTGTCCGAAGTCTTGTTCGTCGACACGCTCCGCCGCTACATCGCATTGCTCCCGCCGGAACAAACTGGGTGGCTGGCCGGCATTCGCGACCCGGAAGTCGGGAAGACCTTGGCCCTGCTGCATCGCCAGCCGGCCCATCCTTGGACGATTGCCGCACTCGCGAACGAGGTAGGAATTTCGCGTTCCGTACTGGCCGAGCGTTTCCGGCGTTACCTCTCGGAGACTCCCATTGCCTACCTCACGCGCTGGCGGCTTCAGCTCGGCGCGCAGATGCTTAAATCCACTAACAGTAGTGTGGCGGAGATCGCTGCTGAGGTTGGTTACGAATCGGAGCCCTCCTTTAACCGCGCCTTCAAACGTGAATTCGACCTCCCGCCCGCCCGATTCCGCAGCCAATCGAAATCAGCCCGCAGCAGAGCCTCTGTCACCCCTCGGCAAACGGTCTCGTGATTCGGCCATACGCACATGACAACAGTAACGCCGCTCTCTTAGACTCGACCCACTGCCCCTGAAGGCCCTCAGCCACTAGGCCTTCCAGAAGATTGACTTCGCGCCGGCAGGTCGGTACGATCACCTGCGACAGCTAGGGGTGCCATCCGGCTGAGAGTCCGAGCGATCGGGCGACCCTCACAACCTGACCTGGGTAATACCAGCGTAGGGAAGCGACCGATCTACTGGCTTCGTGATCGCTTCAAGCCGCACCCAAGCTGGATGCGGCTTTTTTATTTGGCCGTCAGGCGCTCACCATCGATGAGATGAAAGGATTGCCGCTATGAGCGAGGCCCATACAGAGAACGGTTCCAGCAACGGTCACAGCTCCATGCCCTCGACCGCCCGCCTCACCACGACGCCGTTTGCGGCCTCGCGCAAGGTGCATGTCGACGGATCGCTGCCGGGAGTGCGAGTCCCGATGCGGGAAATCAGCGTGACCCCGACCCATTCGGCCAACGGGAACGGTGAGACCCCGAACCAGCCTGTGACGGTCTACGATACATCGGGTCCCTACACCGATCCGAATATGACGATTGATGTGCGTGCCGGACTGCCGCCCCTGCGGCGGGCCTGGATTGATAGCCGGCAGGATGCGGAAGAACTCCCGCAGGTCACGTCACAGTATGGACGTCTCCGAGCGGCAGATCCCAAACTGACCGACCTTCGGTTCACGCATATTCGTAAGCCGCTCCGCGCCAAAGCCGGCCGGAACGTCAGCCAGATGCACTATGCCAAACAGGGTATCATCACACCGGAAATGGAATTCATTGCCATTCGGGAAAACCAATCCCGTGACAGGGCCAGGGAATTGATGTCCCCGAACAATGTCCATGGTGGCGGTGTGGTGCAGCACCCAGGCCAGGCCTGGGGCGCGCGCATTCCGAACAGGATTACACCAGAATTCGTGCGAGACGAAGTCGCACGCGGCCGCGCCATCATCCCGGCCAATATCAACCACCCGGAAACCGAGCCGATGATCATCGGCCGGAACTTCCTCGTGAAGATCAATTCCAACATCGGCAACTCCGCCGTGGCCTCTTCGATCGAAGAGGAAGTCGAAAAGATGATCTGGTCGATTCGCTGGGGCGCCGACACCGTGATGGACCTTTCGACCGGCAAGAACATTCACGAGACACGCGAGTGGATCATTCGCAACTCGCCCGTCCCGATCGGCACGGTGCCGATCTACCAGGCGCTCGAAAAGGTGAACGGCAAAGCCGAAGACCTGACCTGGGAAATTTTCCGGGACACGCTGATCGAGCAGGCCGAGCAGGGCGTGGACTATTTCACCATCCACGCCGGAGTGCTGCTGCGCTATGTGCCCATGACGGCCAAACGCATGACCGGGATCGTCTCGCGCGGCGGCTCGATCCATGCGAAATGGTGCCTGTCTCACCATCAAGAGAACTTCGCCTATACGCACTTCGAAGAGATCTGCGAGATCATGAAGGCCTACGACGTGTCCTTCAGTCTTGGCGACGGCTTGCGACCAGGTTCGATTGCCGACGCCAACGACGAGGCGCAATTTGCCGAGTTGGAGACGCTGGGCGAACTGACCACGATCGCCTGGCGGCACGATGTCCAGGTGATGATCGAAGGGCCCGGACATGTCCCGATGCATCTCATTCAAGTGAACATGGAGAAACAACTGCAAGAGTGCCAGGAGGCGCCGTTCTACACGCTAGGGCCGCTGACCACGGACATTGCGCCCGGGTACGACCACATCACCTCCGGCATCGGCGCCGCGATGATCGGCTGGTATGGCTGTGCAATGCTCTGTTACGTCACGCCGAAGGAACACTTGGGGCTCCCGACGAAGGAAGACGTGAAGGTCGGTGTCGTGACATACAAAATCGCCGCCCACGCTGCGGACCTGGCCAAGGGCCACCCCGGCGCGCAGGCACGCGACAATGCGCTGTCCAAGGCGCGGTTCGAATTCCGCTGGGAAGACCAGTTCAACCTGTCGTTGGATCCGGACACCGCTCGTTCCTTCCATGATGCGACATTGCCGGACAATGCCGCGAAGGTCGCCCATTTCTGCAGCATGTGCGGGCCGCATTTCTGTTCGATGAAAATCACGCAGGATGTCCGCGATTACGCGGCACAGAAACAGCTGGAGGAGCAGCAGGCGATCCAGATCGGCATGAAAGAGAAATCTGAGGAATTCAAAAAAGCCGGCTCCGAGATTTATCTGTAAGACTGATCAAAATGGCTGCCCGGCAAGGCCGCAGGCGAGCCCAAACCGGAGGCGTACCCCGAGGGTACGTTGAGGATTCGGTAGAGCCGAGCACCAAGCCGGAAGCCGTTTCAGCAGCTGCCGAGGGAGAATACAGCATGGGGAAGCCAAAACCGGCGCCGTTACGAGAGCGCGACATCACCCGCCACATCGCGCGGGAATATTATAAAGAGTTCGATCAGCTCATCGAGAGCGACGTCATCATCGTCGGCGCCGGCCCCTCAGGATTGATCTGCGCCCACGACCTGGCCAAGATGGGCGTTAAAACGCTCATCGTCGAGCAGAGTCTCGCACTGGGGGGAGGCTTTTGGTCCGGTGGATACCTGATGAACAAGGCCACCATCTGCGCGCCGGCACACAAAATTCTTGAGGAAGTCGGGGTGCCTTGCAAACAGATCAAAGAATGCGACGGCATGTATATGGTCGATCCCCCGCACGCCACGGGCGCGCTGATTGCCGCCGCCTACAGTGCCGGCGCGAAGATCATGAACCTGACGCGTGTGGTCGATCTGATCTTGCGCAGGGACGGTATGCTGGAAGGTGTCGTGGTGAATAGCACGACAGCTGAAATGGCCGGGCACGATATTATCCACGTTGATCCCATCGCGCTGGAAAGTAAAATCGTAGTCGATGCGACCGGACATGACGCGGTCGTGGTCAATCTCTTGCACAAGCGTCATCTCTATGAACAGGTGCCGGGAAACGGCGCCATGTGGGTCTCGCGCTCAGAAGAAGAAGTCATGGACCGGACCGGAGAAGTCTACGCGAACTGTTTTGTGATCGGACTGGCCGTCGCGGCCGTGTTCGGTACCCCACGGATGGGCCCGGCCTTCGGCTCCATGCTCCTCTCCGGCCGCTACGGAGCGGAGTTAATTAAGAAGAAGCTCAAGAACGAATAATTTCACCATCTGTCCTGCGGCTTCTCAAAAAGGTCTCCGGCAAGGCCGCAGGAAGTGAAATCGACGAGGCGTACGTTTCTGGTACGTCGAGTTGATTGAACGCCCGAGAACGCCGCTGGAGGCATTTTTCAGAAGCCACCTATGGATGTACAAGATTTTCTCATACAGGGCGACGGCAGCGAAGCCGACAAGCGCGAAGCCTGGCAGCTCTTTCAGCAAGCCTACGAACAACAAATGAAAGGGCAGCTGGAGGAGGCCGTCAACCTCTACAAACTGTCGCTGGCGACGCACCAGACGGCGGAAGCCTATACCTTTCTCGGGTGGACCTACAGCTTCATGGGCAAGCTGGACGAGGCGATCGACGAATGCCACAAGGCCATTGCCTGTGATCCCGACTTCGGCAACCCCTACAACGACATCGGCGCCTATCTGATCGAAAAGGGCGATTTGGACGAAGCCATTCCCTGGTTTCAAAAGGCCATGCAGGCCAGACGGTATGAAAGCCCCGCCTTCCCCCACCTGAATCTGGGCCGTGTCTACGAACGCCAAGGCAAGTGGAGCGAGGCCATCGACTGTTACAAGCAAGCCCTCGCCCTCAACCCCGACTACGCCTTGGCGAAGAAAGCCCTGGGACGTCTCATCAGCTCGCTGAATTAGGAACAACTGTACTATGAGCACCACCATCCTAGTGGCCGTCACCGACATTTTCTTTTACACCAAGGTGCGCGACGCCCTACGCCCACAGGGCTACACCTTGGAGCGGATCCGCAGCCAGGAGGAGGTGGTGGCGAAGGCTGCTTCGGCCGCCCCGGCCGCCATGATTATCAACATGAACGACTTGGGTGTCGATGCCTTCAAAGCGCTGGAAGCCCTCCAGGCCGACCCCGCTCTGCGCTCGTTCCCCATCCTCGCCTTTGCCAATCACGAAGAAGTGGACACATGGAGACGCGCCAAAGAGCTCGGCGTGACCAAGGTGGTGTCCCGGAACGAGTTTTCATCCCGCACCAAAGACCTCGTTGAGGAACTTATTCACCATCAGCCGTCCGCACAACCCTGAGGGCTGAGCACCATAAGAGAGTACGCATCACAGCATGAAACAATCTCCACTCCACAATCAGCATCTGCAGCTCGGCGGCACGTTCGAAGACGTTGCCGGGTCGTCGGTTCCGGCTCACTACGGTCATGTCGCGGCGGAACATGCTGCCGTCCGCGGGGCCGCCGGCCTCTCAGACCTCTCTCACCGGGGTAAACTTCGGGTGACCGGCGATGATCGCATCAAGTGGCTACAGAGCATCATCAGCAACGACATCCTTCCGCTCCAAGCGGGACAGGGTCGCTACTCCAGCTTCCTCACCCACAAGGGAAAGATGCTTGGATACTTCCGGCTCTACATCCAACCTGACGCCGTGTGGATCGAAGATGTGGGCGAGGTGGGTGACGCCACGTTTCAGGCGTTGCGAAAGTTTCTCCTCTATGGGACCAAGGCCAAGATGGACAATTGTGCCGAGAGCTGGGGCTTGCTGTTGGTGAGCGGACCGAAATCGGCCGAGGTGGTCACGGCGGCCTTCGGCATCGACGTCCGTTCCCTTGACCTTTTGCATACAATCTCCGCCACTATCGGCGGGCATCCGGCGCTGATCCTCCGCACCGAAGAAACGGGTGAACAGGATTTTGAAGTACTGTTACCAGTCGAAGGCGTCGCCGTCGCCTGGGGGCAGCTGATGACAGCCGGCGCCCCCTTCGGCATCAAGCCCGTCGGCGCACAGGCACGGGAAACCTTGCGGATCGAAGCCGGTCTGCCCAAAGCAGGTCCTGACCTCAATGAAGAGATCGTCCCACCTGAAGCCAATTTGGAAGGGAAAGCCTTCAGCCTCTCGAAGGGCTGTTATCCAGGACAGGAAGTGGTGGCACGGATGGATACCTACGGCAACGTTCGGCGGCACCTGGTCGGATTGATCCTCCAGGACAAGACGGTCCCGCCGAAAGGATCGAAACTGTTCAGCGGTGATCGGGAAGTGGGATGGATCAGCAGCGCCGCCTTTTCGCCGCAACGGAACGCCGTGCTGGCGTTCGGCTTTCCACTGCGTGATTTCTCAGCGCCTGATACGGCGTTGACGGTGGAGGTGGCAGGGACGCGCCATCCGGCAACCGTCCATGCCCTTCCATTCTACGTCCGTTCCTGAGCAAGGTGTCGTCTTGATACCCGTGACGGGTAACGCGTCACGCATGAATCGTGAATCATAGCTCTCCTTCGCAGAAATGTTCAATGCGCAATTCTCAATGCTCAATTGAACATTCAACATTGAAAATTGAACATTACATGAAGGCCACGAGCTGTTTGAACATCCTGCGGGGCCCCAATACCATTCAGATCGCTTACCACCGTTTCCCTAGGTGGTAAAATTTGACCTACTTTTCAGGATTTCGCACGGCTGACACGGCTGACGCGAATCCCAGCAAGCTCTTCCGTTCTTCATCGTCCAACGCGAGCAGCAGATGCGTCTCTTCGGCATGCATAAGCCGGAGGCTCAAGAACGGCTCTTCACGGCGCTTCTCACGATTGTCCCACATGGCATCGATGACCTGCACCTTGTCCAACTGCCCCACGGACACGACATCGTACCGGAAATACGAATCTCCGATGACGATATCGAAGATCACATTGCCGGCCGTCAAGAGGACCAGATTGAACCGTCCCTGGTCTTCATAGCCTTCGGGCAGGAACTTGTTGATATGGCATCGCGCCACCTTGCGATCGCCGAGGGCCGCCCGAAACTTGAGTTGTAGCGCTTCATAGTCGATCTGGAGCGCCTTCTCGTCCTGATTAGTGGCCGCCGCTGCCGCATCCTTCGCCTTCTCGAATATCTCGTCTGCTGATAATAACCCTGCCATAGTTCCTTACTCCTTCGTTACAAGACTGCCCAATGTCTATTGTGTATCCTGCGATTTCACCGACGGTCACAGGCTGCGTGCGGCACGTCTGGCACGAACCGCCCGGGCTACTCCGACCATCGCGATCCCGGCCCAGGCAAATTCCAGCAGGACGAAGCCCACCCGTCGATCTTCAATGGCGACGATTCCCAAGAGCAGCGAGCCTATGATGTTCAGCGCCAGATACCCTGCGTCCAATTCACGCCAGCTTCCGGCCTGAATAAGTCCATAGGCGACGAGCACCATCAGAGCTCCGACCACCGAAATGACCTGCATTGTCATGGCACACTCGGGTCCTGGACTATGCGAAAGAACTTGGTACGGTACCTGGCCGCTTGTCACGATTGCAAGCGGAATTTCCCTCCCGCGAGGGTGAGGCGAGCGGTGAGACCGGACCTGGTGCCGTGGCGCAAGACCTCTCTCCGAGCGACGCCTGAGTATCCGGCCGCCGACACAGCGCGGCTGGACCGGATTGCATTTCCAGGGCGATATCCGGCATACTTTGCGGGAATCAAGGGGAGGCACCGATGAGCGGACAGAGCTGTGTAATCGAAGGATGTCAGGCGAACGTCTATGCGCCGGCGGGAACCCAATCTGTCTGCAAGGACCACTTTCTCGGCTTCCTCACCTGGCGGCGACGGCGAGGACCGCAGATGTTCCGAAAATACGCGGGCATGACCATGGAAGAGCGCGACCAGATCGCGAATGAGTGGCGCCAGACCCTCGGCACCAAAGACCTGCCCCACCCCATTCCCGGACTGTAACCCTCCTTCGCTCCCTCAGCTGCTAGCCCTGTACCAGGCCGGTTTCTCCGGCTGGTCTCGCCGTCTACCGATCGACCACGTCTCACTGTTCACGGCGTTCCCCCGCTGGCTCTGCTCCGTCGCTTGCATGAAGAAGGCTTCCCTCCAACGCCGTGGTGAACAATTGGGCGGTATGCCATTCACTTAGGCATTCCGAAGACCTTCCTCACGTTGTCTTCTCCTTGCTCATACAACAGAAGCCTCCTCCAGCGAACCCTCCCAGGGCATTGCCCTACGAGATACGCTATCTATCTCAAGTCACTTGCCAGAGATCAGGAATCCAAAGGGTCGCGACAAAGAACAAGGAGGCATGATGCGCAAGTAGCGCTGCAGTCGGCTGGCGGGTCACACCGCAGGGCCGCAAAATAACCGAGGAGGAGATAACGGCGGCCAGCATCGACAATCAAAGACGGTTACTCGACGCAGGCACAGCCCTCAAGGGGACGCGTGGCAATGTAGGTGAGGTTGTTGGTGTAGCGGGTGAACCCCTTCCGGCGACCATAGAGTCGCAACAGGCATTCGTCGCTTTTGCGCTGGATAAAGAAACTATAGTCGACTCCGGAGGGCGACGAGACACCAAACGGGCGAGGACCGAGCGCACCGGTTGCCAAGACCGTGGTGGTATTCACGGCCAGCCGATTCGCAATGTCGGGTTTCTCGCCCTCCTCGGTGAGGATCGATTCGAGCTGATCTCGCATCTTGTGATTGCAGGACTCCTCCGACAACGTCGTCACCTGGGCGACGGTGGTGCAGCCACTCAATAGGAAGACTGCCAACCCCGCCCAGCTGATCTTGGCATACGATCGTTCCATACCAGGCCTCCTGAACCTTGGCGTCAAATGAGCGTGCCCCGATCAGACGCTCACGTCGTTCACGCTCAAAGCCGCAATGGGCGGACCCTAGCCGGAACCTGTGAACCATGTCAATTCGAGACGGTTTTGTTAAAACGGAAGGAGAAGGGTTAGAAAAAGCGCGGCACCCCCATGCCCTGCGGCTGTTAGTCTGGGGTATATCGAGTCCTCCACTCCAACAGCGGGCGTACGATTCCTGGCCATCGACCGTGGAAGTCCCCTCGTGCCGAGTCTCCGGTTCCACTATCATCCACTCGAAAGCCAATCACTCGAGGAGCATGGGCATGCAGACGAAACGGATCCTCGGTCATCATGAGTGCCGCAACTGTAATGACCCCTTCTGAAAGAAAATTCCCTGGAATCCGAGCGGTGGAAACATATCGACCGACTGGGCGAGGGGTTCGCTGCCATGCAGGGTCTCGATCATGCGCGATAAAAATAATGGCGTCTTCCTCGTTATAGAGATTGAAGACCGGCACGAAGACATGCCCGGGCTTCACCACATCAAATTCCACTTCGATGTCGATCGGCCTTCGGATATCGAATCGATCCATGATGACGCCGGACTCAGTCTGAACCCGCACTGCCCGCATACGCACCACCTCATTCCCCGGCGCCTGGGTGGGGTCCGCCCACTCCTCACAGGGCTTGATGTGGCCGGCGTGGAGGTAGTGATTGACGACATCGTGCGCCGATCCTTCCTGCACCACTTCGCCCTTGTTCAGCAGAATCGCCCGTTTGCACATCCGGGTGATGGCCGGCATATCGTGGGAGACCAAGATCACCGTCCGCCCATGCTGCCCCACGTCCTCCATCTTGCCCATACACTTTTTTTGGAATCGGACGTCCCCCACGGCCAGCACCTCATCGACGATGAGAATGTCCGGGTCCATATGGGCCAACACGGAGAACCCCAGCCGGACATACATCCCGCTGGAATAATGTTTAACCGGTGTGTCGATAAACTGCTCCACTTCGGCGAACGCCACGATTTCGTCGAACTTCCGGGCAATTTCTTGACGCTTCATGCCGAGAATCGCCCCACTCATGTAAACATTGTCGCGGCCGGTCAACTCCGGATGGAAGCCCGTGCCCACTTCCAACAAGCCGCAAAAGCGCCCGTTGATGATCGCGCGCCCCTTCGTGGGTTCCGTGACCCGTGAGAGAATCTTTAAGAGCGTACTTTTCCCCGATCCATTGGTGCCGATGACCCCGAACACTTCGCCCTTTTTAATCTCGAACGAGACGTCGCGGAGCGCCCAAATGGCCTCGCTGGCGCTGGACGAGACTGCCCGCCGCCCCAGCAACTGGCGCATCCCACGCGCCAGGGCGCCGGCCAGGGAGGCGTCCTGGGCATGCGTCGCCCCCAGGCGATAGCGCTTATATAAGCCTTCGACTCGAACTGCGGTGTCACCCATTTAAATCAGATCGGCGAAGGTTCGCTCCACCCTCCTAAAAAACATCACGCCGCCCACCAGCATGAGCGCGACCACCACGAGACTCACGGCCACCATCCCCCAATCGGGGGCCGACTTGCCCAGGACTGCCCAACGAAATCCTTCAATGACTCCCGCCATGGGATTCAGACCATAATAAAACCGAAACGACTCGGGCACGAGGGACGCGGGATAGAGCACGGGGGAGGCAAACATCCACAACTGCGTCATCAAGGGGACGACCGAGGCGACATCCCGGTATTTAACATTGAGGGCCGACAGCCACAGGCTCACCGACAGCGCGGTGGCCAGCGCGACGCCCACGAACAGGGGCAGGAATACCAACGTCCACTGTGGCACAATCTGATACCACAGCATCATCCCGATCAGAATGAGCAACCCCACCGCAAAATCGACCAGGTTGATGAAGGTGGCCGAGATGGGAATGATCAGCCGGGGGAAGTAGACCTTCTTGATCAGGCCGCCCTCCGTCACCACACTCAGCGTGCTGCGTTCGAGACTCCGCGCAAATAAGGACCAGGGCAGGATGGCGGCGAATGCGAAGAGGGGGTAGGGCAACCCATCGGACGGCACTTTCGCCAAATAGCTAAACACGAGGGTGAAAATCAACGTGCTCAGCAACGGCTGCATGAGGGCCCAGCCGGCCCCGATGGCCGTTTGCGCGTAACGCGTCTTGAGATCCCGCCACGCCAGAAAGTAAAACAATTCGCGCGCGGCCCACAGCTCTCCCCACCCCACTTGGACATACCCCTTGCTGGGTTCAATCACAATGGAGGACGAATGGCTCTGTGGAAGGACATTGTGCATGATTATGCTTTCGAAGGTGTCGAGAAGGTGAACCTGTTCTGCTCCGCGCCGACGTGTATTACCATATAGGCTTCTGCCTTCGAAGAGGACAGGGCACCGGCGCCGCTTCTGGGCCGATCGACATGCGCTCGAATGCAGCGACAGGAGGGGTGTCGCTCGATAGGATCGTCAATTGCCTGGGCTGAACAACCATCGGTTACCGTTTGCCTTTGCCAGTCAGAAACTGTTTGAGCTCGCCGATATTCTTCATTTCCGCCAGCTCATTGCCATTGAACCGGACTCCAAATGCCTGCTCGATGCCAAACATCAGATTGATGTGGGTCACAGAGTCCCACCCTTCAATATCAGGTGCCATCATCTCATCGGCCAGTTTGAGATGTTCACTGTCGAACACCTGGCGAAACACTTCTTCGAGTCGTTCGTGAAGCTCCATTCTATTCTCCCAGATTTCAGTGGTATTCGTTCACGTCTGTATGATCACGCCATTGGCGAAAAGCCCCTATTCCCCCATGGCGTATCGTGTGAGGCTTCATCAGATGCCCACACCGCCTGGCTTTCCTGCCGGCCCATCGCGGTCTTCCTGTCTGTTCACTGCATACGCTGCCGTCGTGCCCGTTCAATAGAGGACAGCCGGGGTGCGCCTCCAATCTCACTAGAATGTTTCCAATACCTGCACCCTGTGTGATGCCCCAGGGTGACAGAGATGCCTGACAAGAGAAGCGGCGACTTGTTCTACCCGCATGGCCCCCTGTCGGCCGAAAGTCGTATTGGT
>JAHFEW010000093.1 GCA_023248215.1 Nitrospira sp. | reverse complement strand
AGTCCCAGGCTCAGCGTTTCACGTTCCTCGATACTCATGTGCGTGTAGCATTGTTTTGGCATGGCAACACCGTAGCCCATCAGGGCCATAAGTGTTGCACTTGGAGTTAGAACTCAAGCTCCTAATAGCTGGATATGATCGCACCAAAGAAACATCGCTCGACTCCATGGGCCATGTGGGCGCACACCAGGCAGCCCGGCTGAAGCAGGCGATAGAGACCTCCTTCTTGAGAGAGTCCCGCTCGAGGAGAAAACGATCACGCACGATCTCGCGTTGTACCCTGGACAGCGTCATCACTTCACGACCAACACCGAACAGGGAGTGAGCCGGGTCAGGTTCTGCGAGGTCCCTCCCCAGATCCGTTCATAGATGCGGGAATGGCCCATGAATCCGATGACCAGCAGATCGAATCCACGGTCTTTGACGAACTGCACGATGGCTTCTACCTCGTGCCCCGGCATCACATGCGCGGTGAGCCGAATGCCATACGCGATGGCGGCCGATTCGGCTTCTCTGATCACGCGCCGAAAATAATCGGCCGCTTCCTGCTTCGCCTCGACTACCTCACCCACCGTCGCGGCATAATGCGGCAGATGTTCCTCGATCGAAATCGAGTGCAAGTCCGACTCATAATGCTTCGCCACATCAAGCGCGGCACGGAGCGCTTTGGTCGCTCCTTCTGATCCATCGATGGCTACCAGGATCTTACGAAACATCGGGTGTCCCTCCTTGAACCGGGCCGAATGAAATCTGAGTGTTCTCTGGTTCGCCGCGCCGCACACGATCAGTTGAACGTCTTTCGAAGGTTTCCTCTTTCGGCGCACCACCCGGATCGAACCAACGTTCAGCAATCAGCGTCGGTACGATGGCGCTGAGAATGACGGCGGTCACCAGGATCGCATATTGATCCTGGCTGATCAGCTCGTGACTCAGTCCATACAAAGCAGAGATGGTTCCGAAGGTCAGCCCCGTAGACATCAGCAAGGTGGTATAGGTCGCTTCACGGCGGCCGAACCGGAAAGCGTGGGCCAGCGGCCAGACGCCGAGAAACTTGGTGACCATCTTGACCCCGAGAAAGATGGCAATCAAGACGGCGCTGGCCAGCACCGCACGGAGACTCACGAGCGAGCCGGCCTTCAGAAAGTAGAACGGAGTCAAGAGGGAAAACGCAATCACGCGCATGCGCTGGGCCAGGGTGTGGTTATCCAAAAAAACCGGCGCCAGTACCATGCCGACGAGATAGGCAGGCAATACCGCTTCACTTTGCGCGGCCGTCGCGAGTGCGCCGAGGGCAAACAAGATGACGAGAATGAACTTGGTCTCCGGCTCGCTGATCCGGGGGCCGATCTTGGCAAAGAACCAGGCGGTCACTGGAGGCAATGTCCAGAGTGTGACCGCCATGACCAACGTAAAGGCCAGCAGCCACCAATCATACCGGGCAAAGATCAAACCCAACGCCAGCACGGTCCCGAGGTCCGTGATGAAGCACGCGGCCAGGATCACCTTGCCAAGGGCCGTGGCATTGTAGCCACGCTCGAGCATGACGGCGTACACGACTGCAACGGAGGTGGTGGAAAGCGCAATGCCGGCGATCTGGGAAGCAGGCAGCGACCAGCCGGCGACCCAGTAGGCATAGGCCATGGTACCGAGGAACGGGGCCAAGAATGAGGTCAGCCCGATGCCAACCGTTTCCTTCCATCGGATCCGGAGCACCACGAGGTCGATTTCCGCTCCTGCCAGGAAGGTCAGCAGTACGCTGCCAACAGCCGCCAGGAAGTCGATCCACGCGGTCGCGTGCAGATCCAGCAGATTTCCGCCAGCGAATCCGACGCAGATCTCAACCAATGCCACCGACATTCCCAACCGTACCGACAGGAGCGACGCCACGAGAGCCATGCCGATCCACACTGCCGCGACCAGCCACGTCAATTCCATCGGCACCCTCCTCCTCGTTGCTGTAATGCCTCAATCGTGCTCGACCTTTTCGATCCGCCCTGTCGTGGCGTTAACGTGCACCTCTCTCTTCTGTCCTTCGGCGGTGATTAGTTCAACTTCGTACACGAACCTACCATCGTCTGTATCCAGCTCCATCTCCAGAATCCGGGCATGTGAGAACTGCTCCAGCACAATTTGTGTGGCTTGCCGCATGTCGACGGCGGGCGAATGCGGCTCCTCGCCAAAACTGACTCCGAACAGGCCGATTCCAAAGACGAGCAAGCTCACAAACAAGACCAACGCCAAAATGACAGTTCTGATCTCCATGACGTCCTCCTTTCGTGAGACGTGAAGACGGCCTCGCCGTTGCCAAGAGGGTTCCGCAACAGATGCAACAATCCTGACGCGGTGATACACGCCGACGGCCGCCCGTCTCAACGGTGACTGAGAGTGACACGATAACGGTAGGAGAGGTTGTGACTGGGAGTGGCTGGCCCAACAAAAAAACTCCTACCAGATGGCCTCTGGTAGGAGTTATCAGCCCTGCGTCGTGGCTCGACCGGCAGAACGGTTGTTGGTGAACTCCATCACCAAAAATTATAGCAAAATTTTACAAATGATTGGCGAGCAGTGTCAAGGTTCTGATTGGCCTCGACCTGAACATTGTTGTGCGGTTCCTGGGTGATTTGTATCAGAAGGGATGTCCCGTCCGGTGTGTGAACCCAACCCCAGTTCCAAAATCTTGAAGTCGAGCCACAGCAATCGGAGGTTCGTCCGTCCGTGAATCTGATATCGTCGCGAACCAGCCATCTCGCACAGGCGGGTAATGATGCGGGGATTCCCATCGGCTCGTTTCAGCACTCCCCTGGCGAAGTCCTGCCGATCAAGAATACGCAGGCGGGCGCGGTCGAGACAGGAGTCGATGAGACGTTGAGCGTGTAGGTGATCTAAGGGTGCGACATCGACTTTTGAAAAATTCCATGTGATCCACCACAGTCGTCCGGTATCGTCCGGTGACAGTGAGCGCGCCGCCACCACGATGGGAACCCCAAGGTCCTCCACGAGGTTGTCCAGAAACGTGGCATAGGTGCCTCGAACGCTACCGAGATGATCGAGCAACGGCATACATCGGCCAGCCCCGAGGTACGGGAGCACAAACCGTCTCAACTTCCCCATCGGGAGGCGCGCCAACGTATGGCGCGAGCCCGTTCGTGGTCCCGTTGTGACAGCCGGGAGTACTCTTTGCCGATCGTACAGCCCTTCGGCAAGCGACTGGAGCGTCTTCCTCAGCGTGCCGGCTTCGCCGCAGTAGAGGCCCGTCCGAGATGTTCGACGCGGAAGCATACGTTGAGCAACTGCGTGGAGAATCGCGGTTTTTCCCATGCCGGCAGCTTCCACGAGAAGAACCGACCTGCCATCCTGAACATGATCGATCACGGCGTTGACAAGTTTCTCTCGACCGATGAGAAGCTCGGCTGGAACAGCTTCTGCAGATGCACCTGATGAGGCCTGAGGGAAATGGGTGATCATTCGTGCGGATTTCCAGTTCCATATGCGGCAATAGTGCACACCGGCTCTCTGCACTCCTGTCACGGCGGGACTTGATGTGGGGCGTCTTCTTCCACGCTAATTTGGGCGCGCATCTGATGCCCGGGCAGATCACAGCGATAGTCGTAGAGCCCAGGACGCTGGAGCATGAATCGAATTTCTGCCCGGCCTCCTGAGGGAATCAACACACGGACCAAGCCGTGATCTCCAAACTGAGCTGCGCCGTTCCCATCGACATGAAGCGGGATATCATCCAGAACTCTCAATGGGACGAACGCGTGCAGTTCGACATCTTGGTTTTCAAAAACGAGCAGGACTTCGCGACCGACAGGAACCTTCACCGTGGCGGGGTTGAACGCTCGTGCTCGAATCGTCACCGCAGCGACAACCTGGTCTGTACCATGAACAGTGTCGGCCGACACCGGTGAGTGAGGCAACAGCGCGAGCAGAAAGAAACTGCCTGCACCCGCGATCGCTCGAGGTCTGTATGCCCCTTGTCGCAAGGTCATCATCCCATTCAATGTTGAGAATTCGGCTGCTCCTTCTGTGCTTCTACAAAGACGGGACGACGACGCTCACGGATAATGTCTCCCATCCTCAGCATAAATTCAGCAAGCCTTTCGACCTGGGAATCGAGCGCGGGCGAAACAGCGGAGTGAACGTCTCCGAAGCGCCGAAGCCCCTTGCTGTCGGACTCTTGTAACGAAACCCAGAGTTGCGAGAGCCCCCTGATGAGTTCCTGGCTGGTCAGCATGGTCTCACGCGGCAAGGAAAACGAGTGTTTGAGTTCGCGAAGGATCGTCATGACTTCCTGAATCTCCTGTCGCAGCGCCGGTGCGATATCGGCCGACATATCATCGCTGATCTCGAACATCACCCCATGCTCCTCGGGACGAACTAATCTGACCTCCAATGCACGCATCTTCTCCTCGATCAGGCGCATCACAATGTGGAGGTTCCGCTGCTGGGCCTCGTTTAGCATGGGCGCCGCGCTCCTAGTTGCGTCAGGAGAGCCAGAGCAGCCTGGCGGGCATGGGCGGTGAACAGAATGGCCTCTCGTTCCACCGTCGCACCTCCTTGGCACAATGCCCACTCACGAACGGGATGGCAGCCGGGCCGATGCGCAGAATCGCCTCGGCGCACCGATCCCGCTGAAGAAAGTCTGGATGGGTCAAACCCGCGAGTAAGGCGGGCACGGCATCAAGCACCATCTCGCGCCCTTCCACTTCTATCAGGGCCAGCGCCGCCTCCGTCCGGACCTTTTCGTAGTGATCGCACAAGGCGGTTCGGATCGGATTCACCGCCGCCTTGGTGTGCAAGAGGCCGAGCAGTCGGAGCGCCTCCGCGCGTCGCTCCATACTGGGAAGCAGTTCTTCCTCGTAAGACATCCGGCGCAGTTCGAGCGTGGCTGTGAGAAACGGGATAGCCGCGTCTCCCATCTCAAGAATAGCCCGCGAGAAGCGGCCGCGCTTAAAGGCATCCTCCAAGCCCTCCACAAGCCACGGCAGTGCGCTCTCCTCTCCCAACTGAACTAATGCTTCGGCAGCGCCAACAAGACGATGCCTACGCAATGCATCCAGGAGGGCCGGGATCGCTCGTTGCTCCCCGAGCCGTGCCAATTGGCAGGCAACAGCGTTCTGCACGTCTTCCTCAGAGAGCCGTAAGATGGGACTCAGTCCCTCGAGGCGGGAAGGATCGAGCGCATGTACCAGCCTTTGAAACGCCGCCTCCCCTTTCACATAGCCGAGCGCCTCGGCTGCCAGCACCCGCCCCTCGGGGAATTGGCTGGGCGCTCCGAGCAGGAAGTGCACCAATGCGGGAACGGCGCGTTCGCCCAGGTTCAGGATGTCCGCCTGAACGTGAAGGTTGGAGTGGAGATTGTCGAGCTCCTGTATAAGGGTCTCGATCTCTTGATCGTCGGCCTGGGGCCGAGCCGTGTCTCGATCGCTCATCGTCAATCACCATGGGTCCGCAGATGTCGGTCTGAGCGGTTCTCGGTCAAACATGTTCCACCAGGCGCCAGCAGAGACTGGTCACTCCACAGCAATCCTGTGCCATATCCTCCGGACAAGGCACCTCGAACAGCTTCGCCGCGGTTCGAAGGCCATGGTTCCTCACCGGTCCTAATTCTGCGCCGTCTCAACGTACCCTCCCTTTTGGACTCGGCCCCTGTAAGGAGGTCTTCTGAGAGTCCTCATCCGATTGAGAACTGGGTCGCTTTCCTTCTCGTCCCTGGTCCTGAGGCTTTATGTCACTGGGATAGGTTTTCAATGCCTCGGGGTAGGCAGAGGGTGTCGTCACAGGGCCAAGGCTGCCGAGGGCTTTATCCAGTGACTGAAGTGTAGGATCACGTCCCACATCGTCCGTACATCGAACTGATCCGCCGACATCTTGACAGGTGCCGGCGAAGCCCGGACAGGCCCATAGCAGTATGAGTACCATCAACCACATTCTCCCCTCCATGCGAGAAAGGTAAACGATGTTCGGCACCAGCGGTGAATCAGGACTGTCACAGTTACACGAGGCCTCCACCTAAACTGGAAGGTTCCTGCCCAGAAAGCGTGGCCCACGCTTGCTCCAAATGCTGTCGATGGTGTTGCAGTCGGCGGAGCTCTGGCCCCTGCCGTGATTCGCGCTGCTCCTGAAGCTTCCACGCGGAATGGATGGACGCCTGGATGGAAGCATGCACGCTCGTCAACTGCGTCTCGAGGCGTATTTCAAACTGCAGAAATGCGTCCGCAAGATTCTGGCTAGTCGTCCAGCGCAGTTCTCCCATGTTTCTGGCCACGAGATATCTGACATCGTCTTGCAATCGTTGTTCAACCCTTCGTGCACGGAATCGCGCAGGCAAGAATCGGCTCATGTAGGAGGTGGCTTGTTCAGTAAATGAAGTGACCCATCGATGTCCGACGAGGCGCGGTTCTCGCACGAGGCCCAGTCGATCGAGAACCACTCCCTCAAGGCAGGGCACTTCGAACACCTCGGCCGCCGTCTGCCTGATGCGATGAATGAGGCCCTCCATGTCGCGACAATGAAGTTCCTGCAGGGATTGGAAGCGCTCAGTGGTCATTGCGAAGAGATCTTTCGTCGCGCGTGCGAACATCCGCTGGACCTCGTCGGAAAGCGCGCTTCGAATCTGTGTTTCGAATCCCCCTCTGCCAGTATCATGGCGCGCCTCATCACAGGCCTTCTGCACAAAACCTCCCAACGCCTCCTGTGCCTGCTCGGAAAGAATCGCCGCCTGCTGATCGACTTCTTCTAGCAATCGTTGACGGTCACCTCTCAAGCGATCATGCAGGTACCCCTGCTCTCGGTTTATCTTTGCCAAGTGGGCTTCAAAACGTTCGGCCCGACGCGCAAGATCCTCGCGCGGCAGTTCAAGAATCTTCCGTTGTAGATCCAAAGAAAAGCAGGCCTCCTGGATCAGGCGTGCTCCTTTCCGTTGAATCGCGTCCTGCAGTGCTGCGCGCTTGTCGGTCAGCAGAAACTCTGTCAAAAACGATTCGAGCTGACTCACTCCGCTCTCGGCATGCAGCGGTTGAGTATCTTGAAGAGCTGCCTCAAGGGCCTGTCGCGCGGAGACGAGAAAGATGCGCGCCTCGCCGGAAAACCCGGCATCATCGCGAATGGCCTGCTTCAAAAATGTCACGAGTTGCTGACGCTCCGACGGCGCAAGCATGTCGGCCTTTGTGAGGACAAAGATAACGCGGGTGGCGGACTCACGAACCGCTCTCAAAAACTGAACCTCGACCTCGGTGATTGGCGGATCGGGAGAGAGCACAAACAGAGCACCGTCGCAGACGGGGACCATGGCCCGAGCGGTGCGTGTGTTGTGCAACACAGTTGAGCCGATGCCAGGGGTATCCGTAATCTCTACACTTTGAGCAAGGAACGCGGCAGGATGGTCCACCTCCACGCGGGTGACACCTAATCGGTTGGCGGGATTTCCCTGTTCGGTGACATACCGCGTCAGGACTGTTTGCAGTTGCTCCAGCGAGCCGTCGTAGTCTTCGGAGCGGCCATCCAGATAATGGATCCAGATGCGCCGCTCGGGACCGTAGCGGAGCGTGGTGGGAATGGCGGTGAGTGGGAGGATGCCCGTGGGCAGGAGCGGCTCATGCAATAACGCATTGAGGAGCGTGCTCTTCCCCCGTTTGAACTGGCCCAGCACCGCCAGCCTGAAACGTCCTTCCCGGAGACGCTGACCGAGTTCGCCCGCCATGAGAGCATATCCTGAGAAATCCGGCCCCATATCGCCAAGGGTGCGCTCAAGCTCTTCGAGCTGTTCCTTCAACCAATCCTCAGATCGAGTGGGTGGCGGCATGATTGCGAGCGAACTCTCCTCCTTCAGTACTCTCCAGGGAACATCTCGAGCCGAGAGCTTAGCCTTCTGACCCTGCTGCTTTGTCGTATTGACCCTTCAGAAGCTTCAGCTTGTCCTGAACGCTCTCGCGCATCTCTTTCTGATTCCATTTGGCATCCCCCGGAGCCGAGTCGATTTTCGGGATCTCTCGCAAGATGTCGTCTCGAGTCTGTAGCAAATCCAGGATGAGCGCTCGACTATTGGGCCTATTTCGCAATTGTTCGATCAGGGCATCCACCTTGATGATGATCTGTTCCACGTGGGCTCGAAACTGCCTCGCGTCACTCGGCAACGCGTCGACGGTCAGAGAATCAGCGGCAGAGGCCACGCCGGGGCGCGGACGCAAACCTGACAGATCCACGTTCCAGAACAAGATCCAACCCAGCAACATCCCGGCTAATATGGCGACGAGTCGCTCTGTCCCGCCGATATCCTCAGCCTCCCTTCCCACTGTCCCGTTCCTAGACTCCTCTCTTTCGTTGGAGGTGAACGTCCGTTATCATCCTTCGCCCTCGATCAAAAAAAACTCCTACAGCGGATCTCGCCGTAGGAGTTATCAGTCGCTTCGTCTTGAGACTAGCGGCGCTTCTCGGTGAACTCCATCACCGATCTATCGCATACTTGGATTCATACACCCGCTTTGAGGCGGTGTCAAGAAAGTGCACAACCGACCGCCAATCCTAAATCGTGCTCGGTGAACGAATCCTCGTTGCTTCCCCGCAATGTGCGGCTTCGCGCGTGGTGCCGCGTGGTGCAACGGTGCGGAATCAGAAAGAGAAGACTACATCCGCTCAGGGACCAGAGCTAGGCAAGCGGTGAGAACAGGAACTGATCTCTCTGGCGCTAACGGCGCATCAGCGGATTCTCAAACCGTGCCGCTGTTACCAACTCCGCCTCGATCTCCAGCAATCGGTTGTACTTCGCGATTCGCTCGGAGCGGCAGGCCGACCCTGCTTTGATCTGACCACCTCCCATCGCCACCGCGAAATCGGCCATGAACGGATCCTCGGTCTCGCCTGATCGGTGGGAGACCACGAAGTTCCAGCCTGCTTTTCGGCAGAGGGCCACAGCTTCGATTGTTTCTGTCACGGTGCCGATCTGATTCAGCTTGATGAGCGCCGCATTGGTCGTTCGCTCCTGAATCCCCCGCGTGAGGAACTGCGGGTTCGTCACATAAATGTCATCGCCGACGATCTGGACGCGGCTGCCGAGCGCAGCGGTCTGGATGCGGAAGCCGTCCCAGTCGGTCTCGGCCAGGCCATCCTCGATGGAGACGATTGGATACCGCTCGATCCATTGTTGATAGAGGGCCGTCATCTCGGCGCTGGTTTTGACCCCACTCCCGGACTTCGACAGGTTATACCGGAAGCCGTCAAAAAATGAGGTGGCGGCCGGATCCAGCGCAATGGCCACATCCCGTCCCGGCCTATAGCCCGTGGCTTGGATTGCGTCAACAATCAATTCGCAGGCCTCCTCGTTACTCTTTAAGGTCGGAGCAAAGCCGCCCTCGTCGCCCACCGCGGTCGAATACCCCTTGGCCTTTAGCATCTGTTTGAGGGCGTGAAAGGTCTCGGTGCCGTACCGCAAGGCCTCGGCGAAGGTCGGTGCCCCGACCGGCATGACCATAAACTCTTGAAAGTCGAGCGTGTTGTCGGCATGCCGCCCGCCATTGACAATATTCATCATTGGAACCGGAAGCCGGGCAGAGTTCGGGCCGGCCAGATACATGTGGAGGGGCAGTCCGGTGACTTCTGCGCCGGCCCTGGCAACCGCCATCGAAACACCAAGCACCGCGTTCGCTCCGAGGTTGGCTTTAGTTGGTGTGCCGTCCAGGTCTCTCAGCAGGCGATCAATGTCGGCTTGGCTGGTCGGGTCCATGCCAATCAGGCTGGGCGAGATCCGTTCGTTGACATGCGCGACCGCCTTGAGCACGCCTTTGCCTCCGTATCGTGCTACATCGCCGTCCCTCAACTCCACAGCTTCGTGCAGACCGGTGGACGCGCCGGAGGGGACCGACGCCGCGAGCACTCTGCCGCTGTCAAGTCCGATAAAGACTCGAACGGTCGGATACCCTCGAGAATCCAGAATCTCCAGAGCGCGGACGCTCTTGATACGGTTCCTCATGATCCCTCCTTATTTCACGACCAGCACGGGGCAGGGTGCTAATCGTACGAGGTTCTGCGACGTGCCGCCCCAAATGCGTCCGTAGATGTTCGAGTGCCCTGTGAAGCCGATGACCAGCAGATCGAAGCCGTGGTCTTTTGCGTAGGTGACGATCGTCTCCACGGCATGCCCTGGGATGACATGCGATGTGAGGCGGACCTCCTGCGCGGCGGCTACCGCATTGGCTTCGGCAATCACTTTCTGGAAAAATTCCTTGGCTTCTTGTTTGGCCTCGATGACTTCTCCCATGATCGCGGCGTAATGGGGGAGGTGTTCTTCCACGCAAATCTGGTGCAGTTCTGCGCGGTCGCGTTTCGCCAAGTCGATCGCGGCGAGCAAGGCGCGCCCGGCTCCGAAAGAACCGTCATTTGCCACGAGAATAGTTCGATACATCGGCAGTCCTCCTTCATGGTTGATCAGACGATCGGTGTTTCTTGAGGCAGCAGCGTGGGCTGAATTCTGGCAGCTCCGTTGAACCTCTCTTCAGTCGGCGTAAGGCCAGGATCGAACCAGCGCTCGGCGATGACGGTGGGGACGATGGCGCTCAAGATGACGACGGCCACCAGGACCGCATATTGTTCCTGGTTGATCACGCCATGCGTCAGTCCATCGAGCGCCGAGATCGTTCCGAACGTCAAGACGGTGGACATGAGCCACGTGGTGTAGAGGTCCTCGCGTTTCCCGAAACGAAGCGCATGGGCCAAGGGCCAGACACCGACAAATTTTGTGGCGATCTTGACCCCGAGCAGGAGGACGATCAACAGCCACGCGGCTAGAACCGCACGGACATCCACCAGCGTTCCTGCCTTCAGAAAATAGAAGGGAGTCAGAATCGAGAATGCGATCACACGCATCCGATGAAGCACGGTCGGGTAGCTGAGGCATAAGGGCGCCAAGGCCATACCGAGGAGATAGGCGGGGAGCACCGCGTCGCTCTGCGCGAGCGACGCGAGGGCTCCCATGGCCCAGAGGATGACGAGGATGAATTTCAGGTCCGGTTCGCTAAGTCGAGTCCCGACCGATGCGAAAAACCGTCGGGCGACGGAAGGCAATTGCCAGAGCAGCAGACTCATGGCCAGCACAAAAGCCAGCAGCCACCAGTCGTACCGCGCGAAGAGGAATCCGAGGGCGAGCACCGTTCCGAGATCCGTGACAAAGCAGGCCGCCAGGATGACTTTGCCAAGATCGGTACGGTTATACCCTCGTTCAAGCATCACGGCGTACACGACGGCGACGGAGGTGGTCGAGAGCGCGATGCCGGCGATTTCGGAAGCTTGAAGCGACCAGCCCGCGATCCAATAGCCCGAACCCATCGCTCCGAGAAACGGGGCGAGGAAGGAGGGCAGCCCGGTGCTGAAGGTTTCCTTCCACCTGGTCCGCACGGTCGAGATCAAGTTCAGCCTCGGCGAGAAAGGTCAAGAGTACGCTGCCAGCCGCAGCCAGGAAGGCGATCCAGGCAGTGGCGTGCAACGCCAGCAGATTGCCTCCCGCCGTTCCGACGACAATTTCAACCAACGCGGCGGAGAGGCCGAAACGGATTGAGATCATACTGGCAATCAGCGCCAGTCCGATCCAGAGGGAAGCGACTAACCAGAGTGATTCGGCTCCCATGAGTCCTCCTACCGTTTGGAATTGGGCGGGGTTAGGGGCCCATGTGAGATGTCGGGGTGCTCGCGACCGCCTCCGCTGCGGACGGAGCGGCAGAGGGTTGGACCCAAGACTCCTCACGCGGCCCTCCGCCCGGATCGAACCACCGTTCGGCAATAATCGTCGGGATGATCGCCGTGAGGATCACGACCGTGACCAGTGTGGCGTACTGTTCCCGCGTGATCAGGTCGTGCTCAAGACCGAACAGGGACGAGATGGTGCCGAACGTCAGACCGGTCGCCATCAACAACGTCGTGTACATGCCCTCCTTCGGACGGAAGCGAAACAGCCTTGTGAGCGGCCACACACTGATCAACTTGGCGGACGTGTTCACGGCGAAGAACAGGCCGATCAGCGCTGTCGCGGCTAAGACGGCCTTCAGGCTGACCAGGACACCCGCCTTGAGGAAGTAAAACGGTGTGAGAATCGTCAGGGCAATCGCGCGCAAACGATGCGCCAAGGTTTTATTGGCAAGAAAAAGCGGGGCCAGCACGAGGCCGACCAGGTACGCGGGGAGCACGGCCTCGCTTTGCGCCGCGCTCGCCAGGGCGCCGAGGGTGAAGAGAATCAACAGGACGAACTTCAACCCTGGTTCGCTGATGCGACGTCCGACCCTGTTGAATAACCACTCAGCGACGCCGGGCAGCTGCCACAGCGTTACAGCCGTCACGACCAGGAACAGGACCAGCCACCAGTCGTATCGCGCGAAGAGGAGCCCCAGCGCAACCACAGATCCGAGATCTGTGACGAAGCAAGCTGCCAGAATGATCTTCCCAAGTTCGATTTCGTTATGGCCTCGCTCCACCAGCACGGTATACACGACGGCGACAGAGGTGGCGCAAAGCGCGATGCCCGCCACCTGGGAGGCCTGAAGGGACCAGCCTGCCACCCAATAGGCGAAGGCCATGACGCTCAGGCAGGGTACAAAAAATGATGCGAGTCCGATGCCGAGCGTTTCCTTCCATTTATTCTTCATGACCGCAAGATCGATCTCGGCACCGGCGAGAAACGTCAGGACGACGCTGCCGAAACCGGCCAACGATGCGATCCATGGCGTGGGCTGAATAGCCAGCACGTTGCCGCCGACGATCCCTACGCAGATTTCGACCAAGGCCACGGAAATTCCGATTCGCACCGAGATGAGTGAAGCGAGCAGCGCCATTCCCATCCAGATCGCTGCTGGTTCCCAGGTTAACGACATCACCACCTCGAAGAAAAAGGGTTACGCCAAAATCACCCGCCGGTCGACGTGTGATGAGAAGTTCGGATCGTTCGACACGAAGACGACCGACCAGGGTTCGTCTTTCGCGCAAAGCCGGCGAAGGAGCACCTCCCGCGTCGCGGGTAACATGTTGTGGAGGGTGCCGTCGAAGATCAGCAGTTGCGGGCGCGTCACGATCGCGCGGGCCACGAGGAGACGAAGAATCTGACTCATGGAAAGGTTCGTCTCCAGGCCTGACACCGGCGTGTTCAGCCCCCGTGGCAGCGCATCGATGTCCCCATCGAGTTCGACGAAACGCAGGGCCCACTGGAGATCCTGGTAGTCGATGGTGGGGCGGCCGAGCGTGATGTTGTCTTCCAGCGTGCCGTCCAACAAGGTGGGATGGGAATCCAGGACGAGCCCGCGAACCCTGCTGATCGATTCCCGCTTCACCTCGACCAGATTCATGTCGTTGTAGCGGACGTATCCGGTCGTCGGTGGGTGGAGGCCGGCCAGGATCTTGGCGAGGGCGGTTTTGGCCCTGTTGGTGCTGCAGAGGACCGCAATCTTCTCTCCTGGCGCGACATCCAGACAGACATCCTGAAAGACCGGCGTGCCATCCGGAGCAGTGCAGAACAGGTTCCGACAGGTCAGGCGGATGCCGGACGAACCGAACTCCGCCGCCGGCACTTCTTCTTTGGCGCCTTCTTCTTCCGTGGGCAACGAGAACAGCCCGGCCATCTCACGGCACGAGACAAACGTAAAAAACATGGCGACCATGCGCCGAGCGAGGGTATCCATGTTCAGCAGGAGATTGCCCACCAAGAGTTCGGCGGCGGCGAACTGTCCCACCGTGAGTTGCCCATCCACCACGAGGAGTCCGGCGGTCACGAGCAGGCCGCTGTGGCCGACGACCTGCCAGAGAGCCGCCGCCTTGTATTGTCGCCCCGTGAGGGTGTCGGACCGGCGCTGTCGAATCCGGACATAGGTGCGGGTCAGCGCATCCGTTCGCTCCAGCAGGAAGGGACTGTCGCCGGCGGCCCGCAGATGGGGGAGATTGTGCGCGATGTTCTGAATCCATCCAAAAATCTCATAATGCAGCCGCGACATGTCGAGGGTGATGAAGAACCCGCCGCGACCGAAGAGCGTCAGCAGTCCCACAAAGCCCAGGATCAGCGCCAGAATGTAGGCCACAAAGTAGGGATGAAACAGCACGAGCATGGTTATCCCGATGGTCCCGACGACGGCGACATTAAAGAGGTCCGCCAGCATGGCGACCATGGCGCGGGTCAGCAGGTCAGCCTCCATGAACCGATGGGCCTGCTGCGGGGTACAGGTATCGTCGCGCAAGCGAGGGAGGAGCAAGGTAAAACCCAGTGCAATGCGCGTGTAGATTCGTTGTTGCAGCGTTTCCACCGCGCGTGCTTGCAACACGCGGAATGCCGCGACGCCGGTCAAGGAACTAGCGACGAACAGTGCTAATGTAAAGATCATCCGCGGTTCCATCGCGAACGAAAACGTGCTGACGAGTTCTTGGACCGCGATGGGAACACAGAGCAGGAAGAGGCCGATCGCGACGGCATAGGAGGCGATGATGCCTAGAATTTGCCTTTCAACCTTCAGCAGAAAGCCGAGATGGGCGAAGATATCGCTGAGCACCCCGGTGAGCCGGTACTGGGGATAGGTCGGTGATTCGGCGGCTGTGGATGTGGGAGAGCGGTCCAAACAACACTCCTACCGCGTGGTGCGCTGGTAGGAGTTATCAGCCGAGCACGGGTGTTGTAGTCGGCGGTTCTCGGTGAACTCCATCACCGATGGCAAGTCTGTATTCGACCGAAGTGTAGACCGGTACCCGTCTCGTCGTCAACACAACAGGGTGATCCCGGCGCTCAGATGAAGCGAGACGACTTCGCGGTCCTGCTCGATCCTGGTGAAGGAAGATCGACTTGAAAATCAAGGCGACGCCGGAGAGAAAGAGAAACGCGGCGAACGTGGTGCGGTATCGCTCCGTGCTGATATTGCTGTACAGCATGAGTTCGGTGGCCAGGAACATGCTCACGCCCACCGCCATATAGAGCGCCGTGGTGGAGGTGGCAATCGCAGAAGGTCCGAGGGACACCTCCAGCGTCAGAAGTTGGAACAGCGCGAAGGTGCCGTATGAGACGGCGGTCGTGGCGCGCGTCCGGTCTTTGTCGTACTGCTTGCTGTGAATGATGGCTGTCAGCAGTGAGCCGCCCAGGTTCGTCAGGCCGTGGACGATGCCATGACGACGAAATAGGTGCGTTCACAACGCACGAGCGATTCAATCAAGCGGTTGAATGGCGCATAGA
>JAHFEW010000032.1 GCA_023248215.1 Nitrospira sp. | reverse complement strand
AATTTCCCAGCCTCCAAACTAGCAGTATAGAATCTTGGCTTCCCCCGCCCTGATCCATCTGATGCATAATCCAGATCGAACAAGATGCGACCAAGATCATCGTCTAGTGAAATGGGATGGTCGTTCCCGTCCGGTTGGCCGAACTCCGCTGCGAACTCGCGGCATCCTAAATACGGCCGGTGATAACACTGTCCACGGTTCACACGTCGACGAAATTGGTCACGGTATTTCGCCACGTCCTCGGTGGCATGAGCCGCCAGGACGATATCGGCCTTGATGAGATAGGCCACATCGCGCAGCGCTAAGGTATGCCGCTGCGCCCGGTCTTCGTCCGCGAAGTACCCACCGCCGTTCTTCTCCCATCCGTGCGCCGTCGAAACTACAGCCTTGCTGTTCACTTCATTCCGCACGATCGAGTAGTGCCGAATGGGATTGAGGATCCAGATTTCTCGCACGTGCCAAGCAAACTCTGGTTTCCAAAAGATGGCTTCCAACACACCTCGGGCTGCCGACGGTGTTATGACTGGATAGCTCACCCGCTCGGCCTTCATCTCCGGCCTGGTAAAGCAGGCGAAGTCTCCCCACACCTTCACTTCGAGTAGTGGACCGTTTGCCATGCGCCCTCCTTTCTCGTTTAGAATCCCTAGAGCACTAACGTTTCTGGATCACGCCCGCTCTCTACGAGTCCCCGGACCTTGTCGTAGCCTCCAAGCCATTCCCAAAGACCTGGGGCTACTTCCTGTAAAAGTCCTTTTTGCTGATAAGACGGGATCAGCCTGGACCGAATGCTGACTATGTACGGCTGTAAGCGGCGGAACGCCCAACGCGGGGCCTCTCCGCCACTTCTGATCAACCCTAGAAGACGATTGATTTCATCGCGAGACTCTGGCCAGGAAACGACCGCCGGCGCTGAGTCATCATCGATCATTCGGAATTTGTTCGCGACTGTTGGATAATCAAGAAACTTCCGAGAAGACTGAACTTCTTTTGAGTCCAGGTCGGCGGCTTGAAAAAGTAGCTGAAAGTATTTTCGGTAGGTTTCCGGTTCGTGAAGATCGCACTGGTTTGCCAGCAAGCTGATAGCCGTATCGAGACCTGTTCGATAAATGCCTGGGGGGCTACTTCCCTCTACAGGGTCGAAAATCACCACGCGACCCTCTTTCAACTTTCCTTCACGGTTGCACCGTCCGGCAGCCTGAACAATCCGATCGAGCGGTCCGATGACCCGAAGGACCAAAGGGAAATCAATATCCACCCCGGCCTCAACGACCTGTGTTGCTACTAAGCGACAAGGCTCAGCCGTATCAAGGCGACGACGAACCTCGGCCAAGGTTGCCAGCCTATGTGCTCCGCACATCTGGGTCGAAAGGTGCAGTGCAATTGGATCGTTGAGTGCATCGAGCAACGCGAACGCGTCCTTTTTGGTGTTCACCACAGCGAGGGCCTGTGAGATAGCCCGCATTTCCTCTGCCGCGCGGTCCCAACTCCATCGTTCGCCAGCCAATGGGTATTCATAGCGAACTCTCTTGAGCGCTGAGAAGTGCCGAGACGGGTTCGGGATAATCTCACGGACGTTCCTGAGACCTTTGAGATATTGACCATCGGTGAATGCCGGCTGCGTGGCCGTGCACAGCACGACAGTGACTCGATAGTGATCAGTAAGCTCTTGGAGCACATCCAGAATTGGGTCAAGAAGGTGAACGGGCAAGGTTTGAACTTCATCGAGGATCAGTACGCTCCCTGCGATATTGTGCAGTTTCCGGCAAGGCTGAGTCCGGTTGGCAAAGAGGCTTTCGAACAGTTGGACCGTGGTCGTAACCACGATAGGAGCATCCCAATTCTCACTGGCCAGCCGGGCCCACACATCTTGACGAGACACAGGGTCGCAGGACTCCGCTCCAAACCCGACAGCGCTGTGGTGTTCCAACACCCACTCCTCACCAAAAATTTCACGGTACACCTTTGCCGTCTGTTCAATGATGCTGGTGTACGGAATCGCGACAATCACCCGCTCCAAGCCGTGGCGGAGGGCATGCCGAAGCCCAAACGCCATCGCTGACCGGGTCTTGCCTCCTCCTGTAGGAACCGTCAGGGCGAAGATTCCCTGATCGGCCGTCGCTGCGGTTACAGAGGATTGATAGATTTCGTGGCGAATCAGGTTGAGCGAATCGGCATTCTGGCCAGTCAGCTTGGTTTGATCGGCTTCAAACCGGTCCCACATTTCAGACAGAGATGGAACACCGGTTCGGTTTCGGGAACGGTTTGAATCAAAATGTGTCTCGGTATCAAGAAAATCTGCGTCAACAAGGGCACTGAAGACCATGCGGAGAAAAAACTCGGTTTGCCTGAAAAGATGCTCGCCGTCAGACTGTGTGGCAGAGGCTCGTTTTAGGAAGAACGGAAGACTATCTGGCAGAGGACGGTCAGGACTGACGCGGGCCAAGGCGCTCCCGGCCAGCTCTAAAGCCTCGGTAACTTTCTGTGAGGTCTTCTTTTTCTCGAGGCGGAGTTTTAGATCGGTCTTACTTGGCAAACCAGAATGATGTCCTGCGACGAGAAATGCGAGAAGGTCGAATCCATCTACTGCATGAATAGCTCCAGCACTGGAATGATCAGGACCACGATGAGACTCAGGAGATGCAATATAGGCTTGGAAGTCGGGATGAAATTTTCCAAGGTCGTGCCAGAGTCCGGCCCAGTAGCCAAAGTCCGCCGCACCGAATTTGCCTGCGAATTGCGATGCCAGTTCAGCTACGCGTTCAAGGTGGGTTACCAGATCGTGTTTAACCCCGAGCCTGTTCTCCGAATGCGCATAGAAGGACACGCTTATCATCTCCCGCTTGTGTTTCAACTTCCCCCATCCAGCGGCTCAAATGACGTGTTGGGGTTGTACTGGTTCATCGAGTTCAACCGGCTGCTTGAGGTATCTCTAGCCTGCCTACGAACTCCTAGAACTCGATGCTTGATTGCGCAATAAGTTCATTCCTGCTCATATCTCTTAACCACTCTTGGGTTTGGATAGAAACGTGATGCCGCCGTTTGGAAGTCGCGGCCTGCAGGCACAGACAATCATTCTGTCTTGGTTTTTATGGTTGTGAGGAGGCAGGTTATTAGACTCACGCGATTCCGTCGGTTCAGCGGCGGCAAGCTGCTGGAGCGGAGTCGCGATTCCCATGAGGCCTATAGCCACGATGCTTTTGCAGAGACTGCGCCGATCCATCATTCGTGGGTTCATTGCGTCCTCCTGTCCGCGTTACACTCGTCTCCCCTCACACTCCTGGCTGAGCGTTATTCTGAAGCGTAAGGCGGCATTGCCATGCCCACCAGGTGGAGCGGCATATCAGGATTGGCTTGGTGATCCTCCCGCAGCACCGGTACGGCGATGCATCGGCCTTCGTCACTGTGTTTGCGAAAGTCTTCCTCGGTTACTGCCAGATACACATCCCGCCGGCATTCCGGACAGTGCCGAACACCCTCCAACTTGGTCGGTTGAAGGCGATCCCAGGATTGCGGACACTTGAATCGGAAGCGACAACTGATCCGAGCTTTTTCATTCCAGCTCATCGCGTTCCCCCGTCGTTCGTCTCTTGATCCACCGGCCTTGACCACAGGAGTCGCTCGGCGGATCGTGCTGGAATGGGGATGCGCCACCGGGGATAATTTGAGGGGTTGTCGTCTCTCACCTTCTCCCGCTCCGGCTTCCACTTTCCCCATCCAACGGCGCAAACGGCACGGTGCGTCTGAACTCGTGGTCGGGTCTTGTCATCGCACAGTGGACGGTCTGCGCCTCTCCTTGCGTCGTTCGTCCTTCGTAGTTCGCTGAACGTTCGGAACGGTTCACGTTCATGCCATCGGCTCCTCTGATTCGCCGGCGCTCTTTGATCTGTCCACAGGGACAGGCGCCGCTAGACAGGCTCAGTTCCGATGCAGCACTTTTTGTATTTCTTTCCGCTGCCGCAGGGACAGGGGTCGTTCCGGCCGATCTTCGGCGTGACGCGAACGAACGGCAGCTCCTCCGCCCCGGCGGCTTCGGCTTGGGCGATGACCCGGATCGCCGTTTCCCGCTGCTCTTCGGCGGCCTCGAGCGCGTCGGCTTCGGCCGATCGCCCCAGCTCGTCCAGCAGCGGCAACAGCCGTTCCAACGCGCCTGACCGGGTGTACCGATCCGCTCCAGCATGCTCCAAGCCATGGCGATACAGGGTCGCCGCCATCGACTGCTCCCCCACAGACGCATGTACATCCCCTCCCTTGATAAGGATCCACGGGTTTGTCGGCCAGCGGATGAGGTTGTCCTGAAATTGCGCAATCGCCTCTTCCCGCCGCCCCGCCTCCGCCAGGATGACCGCCCGGTCGCCGAGAAAGTTCTCCGCTTCGGTGACGTCCGCCCATTGGGCACAGAGGTGCAACGCCTCATCGACCATGCCGTGTCGCGCCAACTCGAAGGGCAATGCCATCAGCCACCACACCACGTCTTCCGCCGATTCGAGTTCGATCGCCTCCAGCCGCGCCGGATCTGTCCCGACATGGTCTCGCAGCTCCAGCGCCAGGGCATACTGCGCCTTGGCCTGTTCCAGGGACAACTCATAGTCGGCCCGGTACTGCCTCGATGCCTCGGCGATGCGCGCCGACAAGCCGGCCTGAGCCTCTGTCATCGTGCGTGACTCCTCATACGGAAACGAACCAAGTTCCGGGGTCGGGTCTTGCCATCGCACATTGGACCCTTCGCGGCGCGCCGCCCGCCTCTCCTCGTTCTTCCCTCGCTCACTCGCCACCAACTTACCCAGACCGTCTTTGCCCGGCGCTCCCCCCATCCAGCGGCGCAAACGGCACGTCGGGGTTGTCTACGTGTTGACATGAATTGTACATGGCTGTACATTTTAAACATATTCAATGTGAGGCCATCATGAAACTTTCGATCAGTGAAGCGCGCAAGCGGTTGCCGGCGTTGGTTCGCCGGGTCCGGCGAGATGCGGGCGCCCGCGTGGAGATTACGGTTCACAACGAGGTCGTCGCGGAGCTCCGCGCCGTGCAGCCCGAACCTGCGCCGGGAGCGGCCGCTCAAAGCTTGCTCCGCCTGATGAAGAAGATGTCGAAACCGCGCGGTCGGAAGCTCCTCATCTCCTCCCACGTGAAAACCCATCTCTACGGGCCGCGTGGCGCGATCCGCTGATGGCCCTCCCCAACCTGGTCTTTTGCGACACCTCATTTTTCTATGCCTGCCTCGATCCGAAAGACGCCAATCATGCGCGGGCACGCGTGCTGGTGGCTGAATCGGCCTCCGCGGGAACGGCATTTCACACCACGTGGGATATCGTCAGCGAAACGGCTACGTTGCTTCGGTACCGGCGTAACTTTCAGGCCGCACTCGCATTCCTCAGCGACGTGAAGCCTGGGCTTCGCATCGTGACATACGGCGACCGCGTGCGAGAGGAGGCAGAACAGATTTTTACCACCTATGGCCTATGGCCGCGATCATCGCCTGTCTTTCTGTGACGCCATCTCGTTCGTCGTTGTGACCATGTTGCTCGATCACTGTCCGTGCTTCACATTCGATGAAGATGTCCGCAGTCTCGGCTTGACCGTGCTTCCCTAGCCTGCCATCTGCGATTTCGATTCCCGCCTCCCCCATCCAACGGCGCAAACGGCACGGTGGTATTGTACTCGTGATGTCATGATTCGCGCCTCCTTTCCTACGGCCTTGCTGTCCGAATTGCCCGACCGTCGGCACTCTGTCACACCGGCTTGAGTGAAGGATTGTATGGCGGGTTGGGCTCGCCCACCCAATAGATCGGCATATCGGGATCACCCTCCGGACTGTTCTGGAGCACCGGTACGGCAATGCAACGGCCTTCGTCGCTGTGCTGCCGGAAGTTCTCTTCCGTCAATGCCAGATGCACATCCCGGTCACACTCCGAGCAGTGCCGCACACCCTCTCGCTCCGTAGGCTGAAGCAACCGCCAGACTTTTGGACACTTTAATTTGAAGCGGCAGCTGATCCGAGCTTCTTCGTTCCACGCCGGAGAGTCGCCCATCGTCATAGGTTCACCGCCTGAAGACAGGTCATTCGTCACACGTCGTCCGTCAATCGCGAAACACCCGAGAACAGGTCATTCGTCCTACGTCCTTGGTCAACCGTCAGATCGCAGCACTCGGCATTCACAACTCAGAACTCAGAGCTCAACACCCTCCCGCTTTCCGGTCTCCGCCAGTTTTGCTTTCCACACGGTTGCTGTACAATCGGCTCATGGCCCTCGACCCTGCTAACCCACCTATCTGGCTCCGCAAGTTGCACGTAACCGCGGCCCAGATCGATCCGAGCGACTATCCACCTACGCCCGAGGAAGGGATCTTGCGCGTCTGTCGGCTTTCCGATGTACACCAGATCTTGGCAAAGGCCTTTTCCAACGCACTCTTTCCCATCTCGCCCCACGAAGACACGCATGTCTATCCTTAACTCCATTGGGTGCTAGTCCAAGCATGGAGTCGCACGAACAACCTCCTGATAAGGGGTCGGCTCTCGCGACGGGCTTGTTGCTGTTCTTGAGCACTGTTCAGGCTGCCTTATCGAGTTTATCCATTCCACATTGCGTCATCGGCGCGGTGGCCCTCGGAGCGTGGGGGCGAATGAGAGCCACTCATGACCTTGACTTCCTGGTTCTCGTCGATGAGCCAAACAGGGAAGAATTGATTGCCCAGTTGTCGTCGTCCGGCATTATGGTCAATCAGCAATGGCTCGCGGCAAATCCGATGGCGAAATCCAGAGTCACTCGCTTTACCGCTCACGGACATCCTGACTATCCCTTGGATATCGTCTATGCGTCAGACCAACATGAATGCCAGGTATTGAACCGCGCACAGAAGACCACATTGCTTGGCGTTTCATTCTCCGTTGTGGGTCCAGAAGATCTGATCCTTCTCAAGCTCAAGGCCAGCCGTCCGACAGACTTTGATGACGTGATCAGTATCGTCAAGAATCCTCACCTTCAGCTCGACCTGGCCTACCTGTGGGACTGGGCGGATCGGTTGGGTCTTCAGGGAGAGCTGCAGTATGTCCTTCAAGCGGCCGGCGCGGGCGGTTGATCGGCTAGCACCGTTCATTCCCTGCACCTCCGCGCTTCCTGGACACATCGACGCACCGCGATCTTTTTTCCCTGGTCACTATTTCTTGCTCCCCCGGCCCCCATCCAACGGCGCAAACGGCAGGCTGGAGTTGTACTTGTTGATTAGGTTCAGCGGATTCTCCGGGCGATAACGATTGATGGGGTTGAACGGATTGTTCGGATTGAATTGGTTGATGGGGTTCGTGGGGTTGTTCGGATCATATCGAGTGATGGAGTTGAAGGGGTTGTCAGGACTGTAGGCATTGGTGGGATTCAAGGGGGCGTCCATACCGCACTTCGTGTGAACCGCTGGCTCAGTTGAGCAATATCGTGAATGTTGCCAGCGGAGAAACCCCATCGCTGTTTCCGTGATCGCACCGTTCACGGGATTGAAGATGTTGTAGTCGCGTTCGTATTTCTCGTCGAAACCTTGCTCCGCCCAGCCTGTCGTGGCCGACGCGAGAATCAGCAGCCCTCCGATGAGCCTTGCGTATCGCATGGGTGCCCTCCTCTTCTGTCCGTGCACTGACTAACTTAGCCGATGACCGTGACATCCGGGGTCACAACTCCATAGAATTTTTACTCACTCGCAGACGCTCATCCACCAATACTTTCGATGCCACTGCGCCTTGCTCGCAACCCATATTGCGGAAGCTGTTAGTGCTTGAAGAATCGTGATGAGTGTATGCCTGTATCGAATTATCCTGATTCCCTTATGAAGCCTTAGCGGTCTTGAGATGCAGCTCCGCCTGCACTCGTTCAAGCACAAAGAGTTTCAGGAGCGTCTGATAAGGGACATCGCGCTTGTTGGCCAACGTCTTGAGTTGATCCAGAAGAGATTTTGGCAATCGGAGTGAAATCGTCTCCGTCGATGGTTTCAGCCTTGGAAAGATCATCCTGCGGCTTTTCGAATAATCGATATACTCCGTCGAGTCGTGCGACGCCCAGAAAGCGACTTCCTGCGCTTCACTCTTGAACGTCGGTCTTGGTTTTAACTTGCTCATGGTACGTCCTCCGTTCCTTCGCACTCATGTCTCTCGCCGAAATGACGCGAATCCTCCGCTTGCGGACGGTAAAGACGAGAAAGAGTCGTCGGCCTGCGTCGGTTTGCCCCAGCACGTAGTAGCGAGGCTCAACCGTAGAATGGGCTGCGTCTTCCGCCACGACCAGCGGAAGATTGAAGAACGCTGGCTCGCACTCCCAAGGGGTAACGCGATGTTTCTCCCAGTTTTTGGTGAGGTTGGCTTCATTCCAATCGAACCCTTCGAGCCCCAGCAGTCTATCCATGCGGGTCCTTTTCTGTATACGATAACCATATACCTCATGGCCACTTCACGTCAATGCCAACCCCCTACCTCACGAGGATCCCAAGTGTGGATTGCGGCAGACGCTACGTTCAGCCTGATTGAGATCGGCTCTGGCACTCACGTGCCGAATTCGCTCAGAATGAGCTGTCGGTGGAACGATCGCTGCCGAAGCCCTGAGCCAGATTTTTAGGGCGATTCTCTTGGACAAGGACGACGACCGCGCGCTCCCTAGGACGCCGCCCGATTTTCTTGAAGCGAATGATCGTTCCGCCGGCCCTTGCCGTCGGAATCCTCAGCCTGTTAGATTGAGGCTTATGACTATGCAATTTCAGAAAAAAGATCCGCGTGCCACCATCATCACCAAGTTCGGGGAGATCAAGATTCGGTTCTACCCGGACGATGCGCCGCGCCATGTGGAGAACTTCATCAATTTGGCCAAGATGGGGTTTTACGACGACACCACGTTTCACCGTGTGGTGCCCGGCTTCATCATCCAGGGTGGAGATCCCTTGAGCAAAACGCCCGACCGGATGTTACACGGCTCCGGCGGGCCCGGCTTCTTTCTCAACCCCGAGCCCAATGACCGTCCTCATAAACGCGGCGCCATTTCCATGGCGAAGATGCCGCGCGACGGTAACAGCACACGGGATTTCAACGATAACGGATCCCAGTTCTTCATCTCCCTCCAAGACAACGGCGGACTCGATCGCCGGTATTCCATCTTCGGAGAAATTTTCCGGGGGATCGAAATCATCGACATGATTGCGAAGCTGCCGTGCGATGAACGCGACAATCCGCTGGAACCGATTCGCATGAAGGTGACGGTGAAGGAATAGGCATGAATGCTCATGCGCGACCAATGCCGTCTTCCTTCAAACTGCTCCCCGCCTACCTCGATACCGATTCTGTCGCGGAAGCGCTTCGTACCAGCCGTGGACGTCGCATCCTCTGGCTTGAGATTCTCGTGAACGATCAACTGGACTGGTCACTCTGGCAGGACCATGCCGACTTTGAGGCCGTCTATCGGAATGCCTGTCGCTGGTACACGCACTATCGTCGCCTGATCACGTTCTTGTTCGATCGTGCACCGCTCCCGGCTGATTCAGGCCCTATCGACTTTCGAGATTATCGGACCTTTGCTGAGGCACTCCAATTTGCCTACCATCACCGTTGACCGTCTCATTGCTCTGCTGGAACAGTTCGTCACATCAACAGGTCAACCTATCGATCTGCTCCTGGTCGGCGCTCTCGCACTGCAATGTTATGGCTGTCGTGACCGGTTCACGAATGATGTAGTCGGCGAACTAGCCGGCCCGCTCAACCCGCTCGTCACGTTTCTGGCAAACGAAGGAATACCGGCTGATCTCACGCAGGATATTTCTGGATGGTCCATCGTGGCCATGCCGCCGGGGTATCGAGATCGCGCCACGGATCTTCTCCACCATACGAACTTGCGTATCCGTCTTTTGGCCCCAGTAGATTTCGTGATTGCCAAGCTCCGGCGGGGGATTGAACTTGATCTGGACGACGCCATGTACGTCGTTCGTCGGTTTCAGATTCCCACGTCTGCCATTGAGCAATCTGCCGGTGCCGCTATTGCTGCCTCTCCCCAAGACACGACGCTCTTCCTGTTTCAGAAAACGGTCGAGTTGTTCTGCCGGCAACTGTCGGAACCGCCTTCGTCGCACCGTCTTCCCTCTCCCGGTTACTGAGATTTTCTACGATCGCTGGTGACAGTGATCAGACTTTCTCCACCAGGCGTGTAATGCCGCCTTTTAATACTGACCACGTCCCTCTACCAATATTGAATGGATCTCGCTATCTTGGCTGGTGCCGTAATAGAGAATATTTGGGGCAAGAAAGGTTATTGTGGGGCCTGCGGGAACGAGACTTCCAGGCCTGTGATACTGTGCATCGATCTCGTCGGCGGTCCGCGCGATCGTACCCTGTATGAAGGAGAATGCTGTGGCGCCGTTGCGATTCATGCTTCTCAATAGCCTCTTTCTCGTTGCCACCCTGCTTCCGGGATGCGACCAGGAACGCACTCGACTATTGAAGGAAGAGTATCCGTCTTATCCTGAAGGCGTGCGGCGGACGATTGATCGCGGAACTATTATTCGAGGCATGAATCAAGACCAGGTCTACCTTGCCCTCGGCTCGCCGGTCTGTAAGACGGAGATACAAGATCAAGGGCGGCCGTTGCAGGTGTGGCTCTACCCTCCCATCGGAAGAGATGCCTGCATCACAGCCGAATTTCGTGTGTACTTTGAGGAAGGGGTCGTCACCACGTGGGACCGCTTCACGAAACCAACCCGGTACACCGATCCTCCTGGTGGCGCGCCGTAGCGGGTGAGCTTGTGCTCATCCCCTGCCCTAAGACCGTTGGCAATTCGTAGTCTGATGTGTGTGGCTTCTTGCGCTTGACGGGTGAGCCGTATGACGATAGCGTTGATCGATCATTGATGGGGTGAGGAGGCATGCATATGTCCATGACCACAATTTCATCGAAATTCAAAATCGTGATCCCTAAGGACGTGCGTGAAAAGCTTCACCTCAGTCCCAAGCAGCGTCTGCACGTCGTGGAGAAGGGTGGGCTTATTACGCTGGTGCCCGAGGTGCCGCTCACATTCCTTAAGGGCGCCCTCAAGGGAATGTCCAAGGCAGGAATTAGGGAGAAGTAGGACCCTTCGTGAAGATTGTGCTGGACTCCAGCGGCTGGATCGAACTCTTTACAGGCTTATCTGGTTGAGCAGGCTGCTCAAAAAGTCCGCCCAGCGAGGCCGCAGGCGAGATAAAACCGGAGGCGTACCCGTGGGGGTACGTTGAGGATTTTGACGAAACGAGAACGAAGTTGGGTGGCTTTTTCAGCAGCCCGCCTTGCAGAACGGTCAAAACGACTGTCCGGCTAGGCCACAGCGAGCAAAGGACCGAGGCGTACCTTTATGGTACGTTGAGGGATCTGAGCGATGCGAGAACGACGCCGGCGGTCGTTTTCACCGTTCTGCTTAGAAGAAGGCCATGCTAGCATACGTAACCGTCGAATTATACTGGTCGGTGATGCCACGATCGTAGCGCAGGACCTGCCCCGATTCTGCTCGGATCAAGCGCAGGAGCGAGTAGATCGGTGAGAAGCCGGAGATGCGGCGCTGATCGTTTTCTTTCTGAATGAACTTCGCGAACTCTTCCGGGTCCCGGTTCTCGACATGCTTGAGCATCTCGAGGTCGATTTGCATACAACGGTGGAAGGAAAAATCCGTCGGCGGAGCCGAATCGCCGTAACGCATGCCGATATGGGCCAGTTCCGCTCCGACCACGACACAGTACGGTTTTCCGGAGGCGGCCAAGGCGTCCTTCAATGTCTGAAGAAACGTCTCGACCTGTGCCCGTACTTGCGGATCGCGCAGGCTGTCCGCTGAAAACGATGTGAGGACCGGAACAATCGTGAAGGGCTTCTCTTTGCCGAGGCTCTCTTGCAGGAATGGCAGCTGAAATTCCAGTGCATGTTCATTTTGATGTGCCAGTTCTTCGGTGAAGGCGGAAGGAATTTGCTCGCGGAGACGATCGGTGACACTTCGTTCGATCTTGACGATTCCCAGGGGGGTCTCAAAGTCTTTATCCGTCACCGTCACCAGTTGTTCGAGTCCGGAATGGGCGGTGCCGATGAGTACGTACAGGTCCGGCTGCTGGGCTTCCTGCAGCTCTTTATAGGCCCAAGCATAGATGGGGCCGGCATGTTTCAGTTCGTAGGTCGGAGCGACGAGCCCCTTGATGGCTGTGCCCGCATGCTCGGAAGCCTTGACTTCCGGCCCTTCCTTCGAGGTGAAGAAGCCCTTGATTTGGGCGCGAAGCTTGGCGGCGTCGGCTTCATAACTCCGGCCGGCAAACTGCGGCAGCCGACAGGACGCTTGGCGATAGGTCTCCAACGCCTGTTGTTTGGCTTGCTCGGTCCGCTCCCCTTCCAGGAATAATTTCGTATCCAGATCCGCCAGCAGCTGCTCAACTTTGTTCGGCATGAGGAACTCGCCGAACCGCTTCAGATAAATGGCGCCGATGTCCTGGAGGGTATGTTCCCCATCCAGATGCTGCACGATGAAAAAGTAGTTCAGCGGCAGGACCAGTCGTTCTTTGCTCAAGCCGGTCGGATCCCAGAGCACGACGTACTGCTCTTCCCCTTCCTTAATCGGTGAAAATTGAAGGTTGCGCAGCAGCGGATACTGCGCGGGATCTTTGGCGGTGATGGTCGTAGTTGATTCCATAATGAGTGGCATTCTAACGAAGCAAACTTCCAAGGTGCAACTGGTACCAGGATGTTGAAAAAACCCACCAGCATCGTTCTCGCAAGACACTGCCGGCTCACTGTCTCGCCGGCGTTCACAAACGTGACGCGCTTTATTCAGCGCGTCGTGAACCTCAGAGGCTCAACGTACGGCGCAGGGTACGATTCGCCTCTTCGCTTCCTGCGGCCTTGCTGGACGGCCTTTTTGAACATCCTGTGGTGACTGCTGTGGCTGGTTCACCCTTCGAATCTCCTATTTCCTGTGGCTTCCTTACCGTGTTTCAGCACACGGCTACCGTTCCGGCGGATGTTCGGAGCGCCGCCGGCTTAACCCAATCAGGGTGGCCACGGTCAGCAGGAAGAGCCAGAGCGTGGGGCGCCCATAGGACGCATCGGAGAACTCGAGGAGGTCCGTCAGCCGGCCGATCAGGAGCGACATGCGGGCCATGACGGTATAGCCAAAGGCCGCTCCGAACGAGATCATGAGAAACACTATGCCGGCGCGCGCGACCATTTTGCCGGGCCCTGAATGTTCCACCGAGAAAAAGAAGTAGAACAGGACCGAGACCACGCCGATCAGAATGATGATCCCATTCAGATTACTGGCAGGATTCAGCAAGGAATAGGTAAAGGTGACGCCGTCGCCCGGCGCGATGGCCAGCAGCGGGCGAACCGTATCCTCGACCTGTTTCAGAATGAACGAAGAAATCGTCCGGGGAATCGCCAGTCCCGCGCCGACGCCAACGATAAAGGCAAAGGCATAACGGGAGAGCCAGGCGGCTTTGGGGACATACCGGGTCAACATGAGCGTGCCGATGGCGACAGGGATCAGCAGCGACCATTCCCCCTTGTCGAGGATCGGCCGCACGATCAGAGTCATGACCACCGTGTCATAGGTTTTGACGATCGTATAGCCGAGCGAGACGCCGACGTAGAGATGTTCGGCGAGCTTGAACAACGGATTGTCCTCATAGAGGAACGACAGGATGAAGAGGGTCAACCCCGTCGCGATCCACCCGCCGAGTATCACGTCAAAAGGAAGATCCATCGTGACTACGATCCTATTCGGCCTTGTCGGCGCTGTTGCCGCCGCATCGTAAAGTAAAAAATGTTACAGATCGCGACGAGCACGATGATGGCGAGGTGGGTGGCCGATTGGGCATCCATTCCGGCGACGGCCTTGCCCTTCTGGCCGATGAGCGTTTCGTATTCTGCAGCCCCACGCAGGCCGCCGATCAATCCGTTGATCTGGCCACTCCGCAACAACGGATAGAGACCGGGCGCCATGACGCCCGTGCAGCCGCCGCCAAGTTCGAACTTATACTTGTCCTTGCCGAAGACGTACCAGGCTTCGACCCCGGGGTTGCCGGCGCCCAAACTGACGGCATAGGTCACATCGCGCAGGTTCTGCACCCCGGCCAAGACCGGCAGACCTTTGGTCGCTTTGCCCCCATAATCGGCAGGGAACGCATTGTAGAGGTCCTGTCCCATATTCAGGATAACTGCGCTGCCCCCCGGACTCCAGCCCAAGAACACATAGTCCTTTCCATTCTCCTTGCCCGCCTCCATGGCCGTTTGCGATACGATTTGATCGGCCAAGCCGGTCCCGGACACCCAGAGTGTCATGGCCATGACCCGCAGATTCTTGCCGAAGGCATGGCGCAGGATGGCGATGGCTTGGGGATAGAGTTCAGGCTTGGACGCAGGGTCGAAGTCGAGGGACAGCAGAAAAACTGACCCTTCGGGCAGCCCCTCGATGTAGTCGTAGACGCCCCGCACTTCCGAGGAAATCTTGATGGGCAGTCCCACGGGGAACAGCAGCGGAAAAAGCGTGCAGAGCCCGATCACCAGAAAGATGATGCGCCGATCGATCCGTAACATGCGCTCAGCGAAACTCATCTGAATTACTCTTTGCCTCCGCCCAGGTATGATCGCTCCACGCCGAAAATGATTTTGAACGAGAGCGCCACGGCACCGAGGCTGACTCCGATCAAAATGGCTCGCCGGACGGACGCGTTCAACACGTTCAAAATCCAACTCGACAGGTCCCCGCTGAGCGGAAAAATGTATTCACCCAGAGGAACCCGGCCCATCATCACAATCACCGCAGCCACCAACAACACGGCGGCTTCTCGGCTACGCGCGCGAAACGACCGGTAGGCCGCGGAGGCGATGAAGAAGGCGAGGATGGCGAACATGGTGCCTTGCAGCGGGACGAGGGTATAGGAGTAGACCCATCCGAACGAGGTCATTGCCCCGTCGATGCTCTCTTTCCCGCCGTTCAAGAGTCCCACTATGATGGTGCCGAGCATGCCCGCATAGAGCACCAGGCTATAGCCCCATCCGGCTTCCTTGCGCCTGATTTTCGCGGCATGCACATGAAAGAGGCTGGTAATGCCCAGCACGAGTGCGAAGCCTCCGATAATTTGGAGCCATTTGGTGATGGTGGTGAGCAGCTGCTCGGAGGCCGGATGCGGCACGTAATACTGCGCGGCCATGACCAACCCGGTCACCATCGTGATAAGCAGCGGCAGCTGCCGGCGAAGAAAGATCATTTCAGATCCTTGAAGAGGTCGAGGAGAGGTTGCGGCCAGGTGGCGCCGGTGACGACGGCGATCGTGGCCAGCAAGGTCCCGATCCCGATGACGCCGAGGATGAAGGCCTTGCCAAGGTCTTGTCCGCGCAGCGTGCCGATCTGGATCGGCTCTCTTGACAGATAGGCGCTGGCGGCATAGAGCTCTTCGCCGATCAGGGTGTAGTCGCAGGTGGTGACGAAAAATGGGAGTTGATGGTCGGAGTCGGTCCCCGCGATTTGAATGGCGCCGGTGCTGGCGCCGGTTTCGGTCAGTAAGAGCGATTCCGCAAAGTATGAACCCATAAAAAAATTCGCCGCCGGTTTTCGCCGGAGCATAATCCCGTCCACGGCAGCGGTGTAGCTGAATTGATCGCTGGTAATGAAAAAGTTGGCGTCGTCCTTGAACAGATCCGGCTTGCCGGCTTCCAGATAGGCCTGCTTGGTAATTTCCTGACAGACGGCCATCGTGACAGGTTCGCGGTGTGGAACCAGGAGTTCCGTTTCGTAGGAAGCAGCTTTCTTAGCCACGCGTCCGAGAATGACGGCCGCCGCAATCGTCGAGGGGTCGCTCATATCGTGCGCACCGGTCATGTAGAGAACGGGCTTGCCTAATTCCGTCGCGCGCCCGATCGCCTCGTCGACCGCATCGAGACCGGGAATACGTCGCAGAAAGATCTCTTTTCGTTTGGCCAAGTTGATGGCGTAAAAGACGACGGCGCCGAACATCAGTGCCAGCACCAGATTGTTCAGTTGATTCCAGTTCATCCAGTTCGGCTCCGGCGAGGCTACGACCGGCTGGGCAAGCGATCGCGCCTGACCCATCACGGATGCCACGGTGACGGCGTACGACTGGCCAGGCTTCAAGTCGGTGCCTTTCCCGTTCTTGATGAAGTAGACGTGGTCGCCCGGCTGTCCCGGCTTTGTCCACCAGGCCGCCTTCGCCTCGCGGACATAGTGACTGTTCGCAGGAAATTCGGCGAGGACTTTCCATCCGGTCGGCTCTTGAGGCGCTCCTCCTTCGTGAAGCAGGACTTGATACTTGGCGGTTGCACTATCGGCTGTGGAAGGAGCCCAGGTGGCCGTGAGGCTGCCTCCGCCGTCGCTGGGAGTATCGAAGACCTCTAGCTGTTGCGGCGGGGCAAGGGCCGGCTGTGCCAAGAGGAGCTGCGGCGTGAACGCGAGGAGAGAGGCGATGAGAGGCAGAATGCGGAAGAGGTGCTTTACGCGGCTCATGCTCCCTCGATCACTTCGATATTGGTACGGGGAACAACCGTGGTCGTGCCGTCCGGAAACCGCACTTCGAGTACCCGGACTTCGCTTTCCGTCGGAATCGCTCTGAGTTCCGACGGCAAGCCGGATACGGCGCCGATCTTTCCGAATAGAGGATCTCTAATGATCCGCACCGGATCACCGAGCTGAATCCCCTCGCGCTCAACCCGGTCTGGCCGGGCACCGGCGGAGAGTGACACCTGGGGTATGATGATTTCCGGTCGGATGACGCCGGCGCGGATTTGCGTCGCGCCTGAAACAGACGCCTTGTGGCCCACGTGGGCGGACAGCAACGAGAAGGTCTTGGGAGCCATCGGGATCGTCCCGAATCCTTCCGTAAGGATCAACGTAAAACCAACCTGTTCCGAGCCGGTAATGGCCACGCCCAGATCATAGCCGAGGAGCGCCCGCAGGTCTTTGTCGTGGATGCCGCCGACGACCAAGCCGACGACCCCGATCTCTTTGGCGCGTGTCAGGGTGGCAGCAGACAGAAAGGCGCCTCCGACCACGATTTTCCCTTTCATGGAGGGGGTCAGCTGCTCGGGGACGAGAGGCTCGTCCGGCGCCGTCACACCCATGACCAGCTCGCCGCTGATTTCCCCTCCGATGCCGAAAATGCCCTGCACCAGGCTACAGACTAACTCGACCGTGACGCCCTGCTCGTGATGCACCTCGACAATGGTGCCGTCGATGTAGCCGCGCAGTTCGAGCACCCGCGGCGGTTCCCGCAACAGGATCTGTCCGGTAATGGTTGAAATCGATTCCACCCTGCCGGTGATCGGCGAGCGGATTTCGGTTTTAAACCATTTGATGAAGGGTTTGTTCTCGGCCAGCACGTCGTCTTTTTGTACTGGGTCTTTTTCTTTTTTGACGAGGTAATCCTTGATCTCGTCGGGCGCAATACCCAGCTGATTGGCGAGGTTGAGCGGGATGACTTTGCCCGGCAATTCCGCGCGGGCGACGACAGTATCAGCATGCACCACGTCGCCCACCTTCACCAGGACCGTCCCGGGTAACGGCAGGATACGTCTGCGACGAACGGTGGTCCGTTCGGTGACCGTCAGTCCTGGTGTATAGGAATGTGCCATGGTCGTCGGTTGCTGAAAACGCCTCGCAGCATCGTTCTCAGTTGCTCGTTCCCCTCGCCGTACTACTCACAGTACGACTCGGGGCTCTCGCGCCTTGCGGCCGACCCGGGGAGAGGCGTGTCTCCACGCCTGGGGTCGGGCGGGTGAACAAGGCGGCGTTTTGAGCAACCTCTGTGATCGGACCTGCGGGCTGTCCGATTGCGAAAAACTCAGGATCAAAAACATACAATGCAACATGTATTAGTCAGCATTGAGAACTGAGCATTGAACATTGCACATTCCCACGCGTTCCTTTCGGCACTGCCCTATGCGTGCGGATACAACCCAACTGCCTCATACCATCGCGTGAGGGCTGCGACGCGCGCTGCCTGCTCGCTCGGCAGTTGCAGAGGCCGGCCACGTCCGTCCAGCATGAGGCCGACGACGCCACCCTGGACTGTTCGGGTAAACGGCTGTCCCGGACCGTTGCCAAGATCGATCTGTTTGGCCGGCTGCATCGACACGGTGGCCTGTTGCTCGCGAGCCAGGGCAAATAGCTTGAGATCCCCGAAGGTCAGCGTGCCTTTTTCGATTCGTCCATCGGGTAGCGCCACTTCGTAATCCGTGCAGCGCTCTCCGTCCTTGCCCTGTCCGATCGGGGCGATGCAGGTGCCGAGATAGACCATGCAATCACGCACGAAGACGTCGGTGGCTGCTTGCTCATTAACGGTGGACAGCACGCCCAGATGGGGCATCATAAAAATGCTGTCGACCGAGAGGGTCGTGACGCCGACTGGCTCGTAGGCATCGACCATCATCAGCATGGATTGGATGCGGCGTGGGGCGTGCGACAAAATGCCTCCGCTGCCGACGATCAAATCCAGTTTCAACATGTCGATCAGGGTGTTGCCGGAGGTGCGCTGTTCGAACACATCGGAAATGGTGCGTTCCTGCTGGACGCCCTTGAGCCCCGTCGCGAGAGATTTGTGGTGAATGAGCGCCAGCCGCAAGGCCTCGCGGGCGATGGCATGTTCGATTTGCAGTTCGTCGAGCGATTGCGGAATCGTCGTGGGCCGTACCATCTTGTTCTTGATGCGGTTCCGCAGGCTTTGTTCGTCGATAGTGAAGGGTACCCACCGCATGATGTTGTCGAGGCCCGCTTCCGCGAGGACGTTTGAAATGCTGTAGGACATGCCGAGGTTCGCGCTGACCGTGCGGTTGAAGACGCCGTTGAAGACTGAGAACACATCGGTGGTGGCGCCGCCGATGTCGACGCCGATCAGGTTGATCCCCTCGCGTTTCGCGATCGTCTCCATGATGACGCCGACCGCAGCCGGGGTCGGCATGATGGGAGCGCCGGCCATTTCGATGAGTTTTTTGTAGCCGGGGGCCTGCTGCATGACATGTTCGAGAAAAAGATCGTGGATCTTGTTGCGGGCCGGCGCCAGATTTTCCCGCTCGAGCACCGGCCTGATGTTGTCGGCGAACTCCAGGGCCGTCTTGTCGCCCAAGATGGTCTTGATTTGCGGTTGTGCAGCTTTGTTCCCGGCATACACGAGCGGCAGCCGGTAGGTGCTGCCGAAGCGCGGTCGTGGTTCGGCGGCCGAGATGTACTCCGCCATCTCCACGACATGGGTGACGGCGCCGCCGTCGGTGCCGCCGGACATCAAAATCATGTCGGGGCGCATGGTGCGAATCCGTTCGATCTTTTCGTACGGCAGACGCCCGTCGTTGGAGGCCAGTACGTCAATGACGATGGCTCCGGCGCCGAGCGCGGCGCGTTGGGCGCTCTCACCCGTCATGTTCTGCACCACGCCGGTGACCATCATCTGTAACCCACCGCCCGCGCTGCTGGTGGAGACGTAGATGTCCACGCCTTTTTTGGGATCGCCCTGCGCCGCCTGATTGGGGGTGATGATGCGGTCGCCGTCCAGGATCGTTCGACCCGACAGTTCTTCGATTTCGGCGATGGCGTTCAGCACGCCACGGGTGACGTCTTCAAATGGCGCTTCGACAGTCGTCGGCGCTTCACCACGGTAGGTCTGGCGATACTCCTCCCCAACCTTCTCGATCAAGATGGCTTTTGTGGTGGTGCTGCCGCAGTCGGTGGCCACGATGATGTTCAGTGGACGGTCGATCTTCGGCGTCTCGGACCGGTGAAGATCTGCCGTCATGTCGCAGGCGTTCCTTGGGGAGACGCGGCTTTGGCTTCGATGAGGGTGATGAGGCGGTGAATGGAATCGCGTCGTTCCAGCAGGCGGGCGATCTGTGTCAGTTCCGTGCCGCTTAAGGCTGATTCAATGATGGGGGACAGGAAGTGCAACGCTTGGCTGCCGAGAAAGTTCATCGGTCCCATCGATTCGAGAAACAGCGTGGCCGGTGCCGCCATGCCGCGCGTGACGATGGCTTCGGCGACCCGTTCGAGCAGGGCGAGGTCTTCCATCGTACAGTCTGGTTGTTCCGGGCAAACGGCAAATGCGTGTCTGAAACCGGCTCGAAGATCTTGTATGCGACGGGATAAAAATTCGGCGGAGAAGGCAGACATAAGTGCTTGTCAGATCAGCTTAAACGGTTAGTTTGCGCATTATATGAAGGGGCATTGAGAGAGTCAATCAATCGACACAGGAAACGTGCCCGACTGTGTGGAGGTTACGGGTTTCTGGGCTCATCTGGCTTGTTGCTCGAAGCCGGCGGGCAATTGAGTCCCGCAAACGGATTGAGTGGATTGACCCGCGGCGAGCAATGTTGCGCCTCCGGCGCAGCCGGCGCAGAGGGATCCGTCGAAGCCGCAGCTGATGGGGCTTGCTCGGCTGACATGGGCGGGCGAGGAAGCATCGGCGATGCGGAGGGGGGCATGGCACTGGGCGGGAGATCTGGTTGAGCCGGCGGTGTGGGATCCGCCGGTGGGGTAAAGCCGCCGGGTGGCGATGGCGATATCGTGGCGACCACGACGCAGCCACGCTTTCCCTTCGGTTGGTCCGTCAGGATGGTGGTTCCGTTGGTCCCTTCGCACCGATAGACCTTCGCCTCTGCCGATTTCGACAAGAGCAGCGCGACGAGGCTGAGGAACAGCACTCGAACCCATATCATCGTCGGTTCCTCGCAAGCGGCATCATGGTCATGTGACGGTGGAGAACAATCGAGCCGTCAGGCCGCAGATCTTTCCGGACTATAGGCGTGGCGCGAGGGAGAGTCAATGCGAGAGAGATGACGTGGTTTGGGAACCCGTGCAGCGGCCACGTCAATCAGCCGAGCGTCCGAACCATTTCTTCAGCAGTCCCAAGATTCCGACCTCCGGTGCAGCCGGATGATCCGGATAGTCCACCCAGAGTTCTTGCGAACCCAGGTAGATGCCGTCGCGGTAGCTTTGTTGACTGCGCAGCTGCGTATAGCCCTGTTGCTGGAGGAGCAGGATCAGCTGCTGCAGGGCTTCTGCCGGACTGGGAGCCTCCGAGGTGACGATGCGTGTCGATTCATAACGCATCGCAGCTTGATAGCCGGACGATGTCCGGAGAAATTCCACGGGACGAGTGAAGCCTCGTTCCTTGGCATCGAAGCCGGCGAGTTGATGTTTCTCTCCAGCCGGATCGGGCATTGGGTTCTACAAGGCGCGATAGACCGCTAGGAGGTCGCTCAAGGCGATGGTCTTATTCTTGAGAATGACCCGTTCCGCCCCGAGCACATCGAGTGCGGCAACCTTCTCAGTTCCGCCCATCAGGCATTTCGCACCCAGGGTGAGCACACGCTCGCATTCCTTTTCCACCTTGCCCTGGACGACGGGATTCACCTTCAAAATATCCAGCATCTTGGTACGGGTGGCGGCGAGGTGTTTCTGGAGTTCTTCCTCCGGGAAGGTCTTGCGCGCGGCTTCGTCTTCGCAGCGGTCGATGTATTGCGTCAAAAAGACATAGAGACGCACGAAGGTTTCGGCGATCTCAATATGTTGCGGAGTCAGTTTATTATCAGCCATAGGAGCCTCCATTCACTGCTGCGTCAGGATCATGCGTTCGATGCCCTGGATCTGTGACGCGATGTGGGGTGGACCGTTGCGTTACAGCCGGACTTTGATATCGGTACCCTCGATGGTCACTTCATACGAGGTCACCTTAGCCGAGGGGTTATTCACACAGCCGCCGGTTTTCACGTTGTACTGCCAGCCATGCCAGGGGCAGGTCACCACGTCTCCCTCTACATCACCTTCACCCAGCGGACCGCCGCGGTGTAAGCAGGTGTTGTCGATGGCATAAAAGGTGCCGTCAAGGTTGAAGACGGCGATGGCCTTTTCGTTCACTTCCACGACCATGCCGCTTCCCGGTGTCACATCTGTCGTTCCTGCGATTCTGATCAACTCGCCCATAGGTCCTCCTTAATATGCAATGCTTCTGTCATCCGGTTTCTGGTCAGTGGCCGGTAGCCGGTCGTTTGATCTTCTGTAACAGACTCTCGATGCGACTCTTCGCCGCCCCTGCCCCGCCCGTTTGAAGTGCGGCTGCGAGTTTCGCGGCAATCTCACGGAAGGCTTTGGCTTGCGGGGAGTCCGGATTCGCGATCACGATCGGGTTGCCGGTGTCCCCGCCGATGCGAATGGCGGGATCGATGGGAACCCGTCCGAGGAAGGGAATGCCCAGTTTCTCCGCCGCCCGTTCTCCGCCGCCATGGGAGAAAATTTCGGTGCGTTCTCCGCAATGGCCGCAGAGGTAAAAGCTCATGTTCTCCACGATGCCGAGCAAGGGAACATTGACCTTCTGGAACATCATCATGCCCTTGCGCACGTCGTGGAGCGCAACTTCCTGAGGGGTGGTGACCGTCACGGCGCCTGCCAAGGGCACCAACTGGGTCAAGGTCAATTGCGCGTCGCCGGTCCCAGGCGGCAGGTCGATCAATAGGTAATCTAATTCCCCCCACAACACATCCCGAAAGAGCTGTTGGATCGCCGTGTGGACCATCGGACCGCGCCACACGACTGCGGTATCTTCCGGAACGAAAAATCCCATGGAGATGAGTTTGACCCCATGACTCTCGGCCGGGGTGATTTTGCCGTCTTGTTGTTCGGGCGTTTTTTCGACCCCCATCATCATCGGGATGTTGGGGCCGTAGATATCGGCATCGAGCAATCCGACCTTGGCTCCATTCAGGCTGAGGGCGACCGCCAGGTTGACCGCCACTGTCGATTTGCCGACGCCGCCTTTGCCGCTGCTGATGGCGATGACGTGTTTGACTCCGGGAATAATATTGGGTCGGGCGGACGCGTCTTCTTGCTGCGGAGCGCCGCCTTGTTGGTCTGCCATAATAGTACCTCCTCCACGCGATCCCAATTAGGATCACTGGTTCCACGCCATCTTAAGCTATCGAGTCAACGAAAAGAAATGGGCCAGTGGACGCAGAACGAATCCGGGCAGAAGTGGTCCGCAATGCGAAAAAGAAAGAGCTATCAGGCTGGTCAAGTCGTAATGCTCAATGTTCAATTCTCAATGGTCATTTGAGAATTGAGCATTGAACACTGAACATTTCTTAGCAAAGCGAGATACGCTTCACGGGTGTCTTCGAGAGCCTGTTAGGTGCGTTCTCGATGGAGGTTATAGGTCAGTCCCATGAGCGAGAGCGCATAAATCAACCATTTGGACGGGTCGAAGTTGTACCACTTCGATCCGTTCCGATAGTCGTGGGAATAGGTATGATGGTAATTGTGGTAACCCTCCCCGAAACTGATGAACGAGATCAACCAGCTGTCGCGGCTGCTGTCCTGCGTGCCATGCGGCTGACTGCCGATGATGTGGCAGAGGGAATTGATGGTAAAGGTCGAGTTCAGTACCAGCACGGTGCGAAGCACTCCGGCAAGCAGGAAGCAACCGAGGCCGCCGGTGACCCCGCCGTTCAGATACCCGGCCGCGAACGGCAGCAGCAGGCCCGAGGCCACGATCACCCAGTAATACCGGTGTTGCCAGGCAATCATGGGATCGGTGCGCAGTTTCGCCGCAAAACGATCTTCACGATAGGAGGTATTGACGAACAACCAGCCGACGTGGCTGTGCCAGAATCCCCTCGTCGCATTGTACGGGTCGGCTTCCTCGTCCGTATGCGCATGATGGCGAATATGGTCGGCGCACCAGATGAGGGCGGAGTTTTGCACGGCCCATCCTCCCATCACCAGCAGGCAGGCCTTGACCCACGGATGGCTCTCGAAGCTGCGATGGGTAATCATGCGGTGATAACCCACCGTAATCCCCATGCCTGTCGCGATATAGAGCACGGCGAGCAGGATCCAATCCAGGACGGTGTAGTCATAATAGTATGCGAACAGCGGCACCCCGATGAAGGTCAGGAGGGTGATCGACGAGAACAGGGCCACGGTGCCCCAGCAGACGGATTGTGCGGACGAGTCGGCCATCGTGCTCCTTCGGATCCTGTGCGCAACTCATTCTCACAGTGCGCCGCCATATGAATGTTGTCGGTGAGGGCAAACGGGGCGCATGCTAACGGAACCGCAGACAAATTTTCAAGTGAAGAAGCGTGCGGTATACTGCAAATACGAGCCCCTCATGCCGACCGGGAGGAACCGATGACCCTCGATCCCATGTTGCTTGAACCCCGTATCCGCATCATCGGTGAGGACTTGGCCCGACGTTCCAGCGGGCAGGCTCCCGGTCTGTTCGATTCCCGCTGGTGGTCGCAGGCGGCCATCAACCTGGCGATGAAAGATCCTGCATTCAAGGCCCAGTTATTTCGATTTATCGATGTGCTGCCGTCGTTGCGCGATGATGTGCAGGTCGTGCGTGTGGCCGAGGAATACTTTGGCGACATGAGCCGGCATTTGTTCGGAGTGCAATGGGGCCTGAAGGCACTCGCTTCGACCAAGCTGGGCGCCACGTTGAGTGGAAAGACCATCAGGCATCAGGTTGAACAGATGGCGACGTCCTTTATTGCCGGCGCGTCGATCGATGAGGCCGTCCCGACTCTTCGCACATTGTGGAACGGCGGGCGGGCGTTTTCGGTCGATTTGCTGGGAGAAGCGACCGTCAGCGAAAAGGAGGCGGATGGGTATCGCGATCGTTGTGTGGCGGCGTTGCGCAGGCTAGGTGAAGTCTGTCCTGCTTGGTCGCCTGCGCCATTGCTTGAACGTGATCATCTGGGCCCTCTTCCCCGCGTGCAACTCTCGATCAAGATTTCGGCTCTCTATTCACAGCTCGATCCGATCGATCCCGAGGGCAGTTATCGCGCGCTCGCAGCTCGTTTGCGGCCGCTCTTGAATACGGCCTGCACTCTCCCCGCCTCGGTGGTTTTCGATATGGAGCAGGCGGATACGAAGGACTTGATTTTGTCCACCTTCATGCGGGTGTTTTCGGAAGAGCCCTACCGGACGTTTCCCCATGCAGGGATTGCGCTGCAAGCCTATCGGACCGATACGCAGGACGATGTGCGGAGGTTGTTGGCATGGACCGCTGATCGACAGGTGCCGATCACCATCAGGCTGGTCAAGGGTGCCTACTGGGATTCGGATGCGATTCGTTACCGCCAGCGTGGGTGGCCGATGCCGCTTTTCGAGCAGAAGGCGCAGACTGATGTGAGCTATGAGTCGCTCATTCGTCTGCTCCTCGAGCATAGTCATGTGGTGAGGCCCGCATTCGGCACACACAATCTTCGCAGCCTCGCCGTGGTCGAAGCGGTCGCGGAGGCCCTTCGGTTGCCGCCGGAGGCCTGGGAATATCAGATGATCTATGGGATGGCCGAGCCGTTTCAGCATGCCATGAACAATCGCGGGCGGCGATTGCGGCTCTATGCCCCGGTAGGAGAACTGCTCCCCGGCATGGCCTATCTCGTCCGTCGTCTGTTGGAGAACACGTCCAATGAATCGTTCCTGCGAAAAGAATATGTGGAGTCGCAGCCGCTGATGTTGCTGCTGTCGCCGCCAGAGGTCACGCGTCCTTCGCCTTCGTCGTCCGGGCAGGCGGAGGACGGGGTCTCCTCTGCTGTCCGACGCTCCGATTTCGTCAACGAGCCGGTGGCGGATTTTTCACAACCTCAGGGACGTGCCGCGATGGTCGGAGCCCTCGATCTCGTTCGCAAGCAGCTGGGGCAGCGGCTGGATGTCTCGAAGTTGGCCTGCCACGCCCCGACGGGACCAGACGTGCGTTCGTTCAATCCCAGTCAGCCGGATCAACTGGTGGCGGTCGTTCAGAGTTATCAGCCTGCCGATGTCGCGGGCCTCATGAAAGCCGCTGAGTCTCATGTAGAAGAATGGAAAGACAGGACGGTCGCGGATCGCGTCGCGGTCATTCACAAGGCAGCGTCGCTCATGCGAGAGCAGCGCTGGGAGCTGGCGGCATGGGAAGTATACGAGGAAGGCAAACCGTGGCGCGAAGCCGATGCCGATGTCGCCGAGGCCATCGATTTTCTGGAGTACTATGCGGGAGAAATGGAGCAGCTCGGACTGCCTCACCGCCTGGGGCATTATCCGGGCGAGATGAATGAGTTGCTCTGGAGCCCGCGCGGCCTCACCGTCGTCATTGCGCCGTGGAATTTTCCGCTCGCCATTCCGACAGGCATGGTGGCAGCCGCCCTGGTGTCCGGCAATCCGGTGTTATTCAAACCATCCGAGCGGGCACCCGCCATGGGGTACCGGCTCGCACGGATCATGACGGAGGCGGGGGTGCCGGTGGGAGTGCTGCAGTACGTTCCAGGGGGTCCTGATCTGGGGCGCGCACTGGTAACGGCTGCGGCTGTGGCGACGATTGCGTTTACGGGATCAAAGGACGTAGGCCTGGGAATCATGCAGGCCGCCGGCGTTCAACAGCCTGGACAGCGGTTCGTCAAACGGGTCATCGCCGAAATGGGTGGAAAGAATGCGATCATTGTGGATGACACGGCTGATCTCGACGAAGCAGTGACGGGGGTCGTGCAGTCTTTCACCGGTTATGCGGGGCAGAAGTGTTCCGCCTGTTCACGGGTAATCCTGTTGGACGCCGTCCATGATGAATTCATCCGACGATTGGCCGACGCGGTCATGAGTCTTCGCATCGGTGCGGCCGATGATCCTGGTACTCAGGTCGGGCCTGTGATCGATGCGCGCGCCCAGAAACGAATCCAGGAGTATCTTGAGATCGGCCGGCGTGAAGGACAAGTCCTGGTCGATCGGTCGTCCGAAGGGCCAGGTTATGCAGTCGGCCCCGCGGTGATTGTGGACATTCAGCCGACCCACCGGCTGGCTCAGGAGGAAATTTTTGGTCCGGTGCTTGTCGTGATGCGGGCGCCATCGTTCGAGCAGGCCCTGCAGATGGCTAACGGTACCGCCTATGCGCTGACGGGGGGACTCTATTCACGCAGTCCCCGGCACATCGAGCTGGTGCGCCGGGCGTTCGATGTCGGGAACCTCTACATCAACCGCCCGATCACCGGAGCGTTGGTCGGGCGCCAGCCATTCGGCGGGTACCGGTTATCGGGGGTGGGTGCGAAAGCCGGTGGAGAAGAGTACCTGAAACAATTTATGACCCCGCGTGTCGTCAGCGAGCAGACCCTGCGGCGCGGGTTCGCTCCGACCCTGTAGACTCGGTGCGGACTTCACATCGACTTCTTCGAGTTCTTCCGTAATGTCGGTGATGTTGCCGCGGTCGTCTTTGAGCGCGGCCAGCTCCTGCCGTTCAACGTATTTGACCAGCCCCACTCCCTTTGCAAACCACGCCGTCATGACGTCCGTGCCGACCGCGGTTCGATCGACGGAAGAGAGTCGAATCCGCAGCGTCATCCGCGCTTCCACTCGTATGGCATCGGTGTAGGTGCCGGCGGGAACGGTGATCGATTCCCGGCTCAGCACCGTCGAATGTCCTTCGACGTCGACATGCTCATTGGTCCCGTCCCCGTCGATATCGTTCCCGAAATCGATATCCGTGCGGTTGAACTGTTGAAACGACTGGGACACTGTCATCGGGAACCGGATAATCTGGTACGGCACGAGTTGTTTCTCCAGAGGAGTTCCCGGCTCGGATCCGTAATAGACAATGCCGGCCGCATCGCGCCGGTAAAAGCTATCGGAGGGGCCGTGATTGCCGGGATTGGTATCGTGAAAGACGGTGACGGTGAGGCCGCCTTTCAAGGTGCGGGTTCCGGTGACCGAGGACACATTCGTGAAATACTTATTCTCGATCGTTTGGATCGGGCCTTCGGAGATCTGTCCGCGGTATTGCCAGCGCGTGCCGATGGTGTCAGGAAAGTAGTCGACGGATTGGGCGATGCTGTCTCCCGCCTCGGCTGCGGGAGCGTTGCCATAAGCCAGGAGGGTGCCCATGCATGCAAGGATGCCCATTCCGACCAGGGTCGAGCGAATCAAGTTTTGAACGATCACGGGTGTCCTCCAGTCAAAAAAATACGGTACCATACTGCCTGAACCGCAGCAAGCCTGCGCATGCCGCCTTGCCTTCTTCTATTCCACCTCGCATAATCGCTCGCCGTTATGCCGGTTCTACCACCATCAACTCAGGACCCTCACGAAGACCGGACCGTGCTGGTTACCGGCGGTTCCGGTGGAATCGGGCGCGGACTCTGTCTTGCCTTTGCCCGTGCCGGCTGGTGGGTCGGCGTGCACTACTTCAACCATGCCCAAGAGGCGGCACAGACCCTGGCGCTTGTTTCTCAGGTCCATGGACAGGGAGCGCTCTATCAGGCAGACATACGCTCGGGTCATGAGGTACAGGCCCTCATCGAAGCCATCGAACGACAGCGCGGTCGCCTCGATGTCCTGCTCTGTAATGCAGGGGTTGCGGGCGGACAGCTCATAGTGTCCTGCCCTGAGGAAGAATGGAAACGGATCATCGACACGAACCTGACCGGCACCTATCACTGCATGAAGGCCGCGGCAACGTCTATGATGACGCAGGGGGGCGGATCCATAGTAGTGATCGGATCCTATGCGGGTGTGCAGGGAACGAGCGGACAAGGCGTCTATGCGGCCTCAAAGGCCGGCCTCACAGGTCTCGTGAAGACGGCAGCGCGGGAATGGGGGCCGCACAATATCCGCGTCAATTTGGTCTGTCCAGGCTGGCAGCGGACAGGGATGGCCGGCGAGTCATTTCCTTCGGCGCAGCGGCTTCGCGACCATGTGTTGGAACGTGGGTCAAACCTTGATGATGTCGCCAGGACGATCTGCCATCTCGCGCAACTCTCCGACGTGTCGGGCCAAATCTGGAATCTGGATAGCCGTATTCTCTAACCGGAATGTCATTGACGATGGGCAGCGGGCTGTTTGTAACAGGAACGGATACCGGCGTTGGGAAGACCCTCGTGTCCGTCGCGCTCGTCCGAAGGCTCCTGCACATGCATTGTTCAGTCGGCGTGATGAAACCGGTCGAAACCGGCGTGCAGTCCGACTCGCTTGATGACAGCGACGCCGGTCGATTGATGGCCGCGGCTGGAGTGGAGGATGCGCTTGAGCTTGTCAGTCCCTACCGGTTCCGTGCCCCGCTCGCTCCCCTCGCCGCTGCGTGCGCGGAGGGACGCAGCATTGAAGTGCAGGAGATTCTGCGGCAGTATGGACGACTGGTGGCTCGCTATTCCTGTGTTGTTGTTGAAGGGGTCGGCGGACTATTGGTTCCGATGGGACAGAAGTGGTCCGTGCGTGACCTGATCGCCCAACTCGGCCTTCCGGTCGTTCTCGTGGGACGGGCCAGTCTCGGCGGGGTCAACCATGCGCTTCTCTCACTAGAATCCCTCCGGCGAGAACATATTGGGGTTATGGCGCTCCTGCTGAATGAGACAACGCCTTCCACGACTTCTGCTCAACAACAACAGACTGCGTCAACGGTCTCGTTTCTGCGAGAACGTGCGGGCGTTCCTGTGCTGGGACCACTCCCCTATCAGGCGCACCTCGACCACGATTGGGCTGACGCCATCGAGCTACTAGCTCAGAGCAGCCCCATCATGGATCTTGCCGATCGGGCGTGGAGAGCGACTGTTGGAAATTCCGGATAGCCGATCCGAGATCAGGGGCCTTGAGTATCGCAGAGATGACGGCTACGCCATCCGCCCCTGCAGCCATGACCTCTCCCACTGAGTCCACCGTGATGCCCCCGATCGCAAATATCGGCAGCGTGGTCAGCGCGCGCACCGCGCGCAATCCTTCGAGCCCCACCACCGCGTCGTGATCCGCCTTGGTTGCCGTGCGGAAAATCGGTCCAAATCCGATGTAGTCGGGCTGGGTTGTGACTGCCTCATGGACCTGGGCAACTGTATGCGTCGACAACCCGATGATCTTGCCAGGCCCCAACAACCGACGAGCATAGGCGATGGGGAGGTCCTCCTGCCCAAGATGCACACCATCTGCTTCCACGGCCATGGCTAAATCGCAGCGATCGTTGACGATCAACAAGACGCCGACCTCTGTTGCGGCTTGCCGCAGCGCGCGCGCGCGGAGATAGGCGTCATTCATCGTGGCACTCTTGTCCCGATATTGAAAGAGGCGGACGTCATGTCCGGCGGCTTCTCGGAGGAGGTCAGTCAGCGGGCGGTCCGAACGGACGGCGGGGTCAAGGATGAGATATAACCCCTTAAGGAACTGCTGTCGAGTAACCTGAGACGTGGAACGCTCCCTGGTATCGTGAGTCAGTTAGGAGGACTGATTGGCAAGAAAGCGATCGAGGAAGGTTGTGGAGACATGCCCCTTCTGAAAATCGGGATCGTTGAAAATCCGCCGGTGGAGCGGAATCGTCGTCTTAATCCCTTCGATCACGAATTCATCCAACGCCCGACGCATTCGGGCCATGGCTTCCTGTCGGTCACGTCCGTGAGTAATCAACTTGGCGATCAAGGAGTCGTAGTAGGGCACCACGACGGCGTTCGGTTCCATCGCGGAATCGACGCGCACGCCGAATCCTCCTGGGGCCCAGTATCTCGTGATCTGGCCCGGGCAAGGCGTAAACTTTTCCGGGTCTTCCGCATTGATTCGACACTCGAAGCTGTGCCCGGTCAGCTTGATATCGGGTTGTTTGAACGAAAGTGTCATGCCTGAGGCGATCCGGATTTGCTCCTTGACGAGATCGATGCCGGTCACCATTTCCGTGATGGGGTGCTCGACTTGAATGCGCGTGTTCACTTCCATAAAAAAGAAGTTGCGGTCTTTATCGAGCAGGAACTCCACGGTGCCGACGTTGCAGTAGCGAATGGCCTTGACGGCCTCGACGGCCACTCGTCCGATTTCCCGGCGCAACCGTTCATCGATCGCCGGCGAGGGGGTTTCCTCAACCAGCTTTTGGTGGCGGCGTTGAATCGAACAATCTCGCTCTCCGAGATGGACTACATGGCCACGGTGATCGGCCACGATTTGCACTTCGATATGCCGAGGTTCGAGAAAGTAGCGTTCGAGATAGACCCCGTCGTGACCGAAGGTGGACTTCGCTTCGGCCTGCGCCGCTTGAAACGCTCGCGCCAACTCCTCGGGCTTGTTCACCACGCGCATGCCGCGTCCCCCGCCTCCGGCCGACGCTTTGATGATGACGGGGAAGCCGATGGTTTTGGCGGCCTCCAGAGCATCCTGTTCGCTCCGGAGCTCACCGGGACTGCCGGGCGTCACTGGAAGGCCTCTTTTGGCCACGACCTCGCGCGCCTTCGATTTGTCGCCCATCAACGCGATGTTTTCCGATGTGGGGCCGATAAACTTCACCCCGATCGATTCGCAGACTTCCGCAAAGTGCGCATTCTCTGAGAGGAATCCGTAGCCCGGATGAATGGCGTCGGCTCCGGTGACCTCAGCAGCACTCAAGACGTTGGGAATATTGCGGTAGCTCAGTGCCGCTTCCGGCGGGCCGACGCAGACATGTTCGTCCGCCGCCCGCACATGCAAACTGGCTGCATCTGCTTCGGAATGGATTGCGACGGTCTTGATGCCGAGCTCTTTGCAGGCTCGGATGACCCGGAGCGCGATTTCTCCGCGGTTGGCAACCAACACCTTCTTAAACACGACGTGCTCCGGCGTAGGTCACACTGTGAGATCGCATAGTCATAACGGTTTCCGCGGCATCTGTTGAGAGGCCACCGAGGCCTGCTGTAATTGTTCGGCATTCGCCGCCTGCACGTTGAGCGAGGTTCATACAGAACGTGTCCCCGGGCGGTCTCGTCACGAACCCTCAGTACACAGGTGGTTAGGGCGTGGCGTTGGGGTCTACTAAAAAGAGAGGTTGTCCATATTCGACAGGCTTGGTGCTCTCCGCCAAAATTCTGGTGATCCTTCCGTCAGCCTCGGACTCGATCTCGTTCATGAGCTTCATGGCTTCCACGATACACAAGACCTGGCCCTTCTTCACGTAATCTCCCTCCTCTACGTATGGATCTGCATCGGGTGAGGGAGAGCGATAGAAGGTGCCGACGATGGGAGAGGTAATCGTGACCTGGCCTTCGGTGTCTGCCGAGGGATGCGCTTGGGTGGCTGGCGCAGTGCCGGGCGCGGTCGACTGGTTGAGGGCGGTTTCTGCCGTCTGGACCGGCGCCATCCGGACCGCCGGCTCATGCCGGATGCGGATACGCGTCCCACTACGTTCGATTTCCAACTCAGTCAGGTGATTGCGCTTCAGCAGATCCGCCAGTTGCTGAATTTGAGCGGCCTGATCTGGGGACAACAGCGTCTGCTCCGACCCGGGAGATCGGGGCGCAAACGCACTCGGCAGTACGATCGGTTTGCCGGTGACCTGGCGCTTCCCACCCTTCTTGCGTGACGGACTCAACGAACGCGCTCCACAAATTCACGAGTCCTGGTATCGATGCGAATGACCTCTCCCACCTCAAGGTAGAGGGGAACCTTGATCGTTGCACCGGTTTCGACAATGGCCGGCTTGCTGCCGCCCGAGGCCGTATCGCCACGCACACCGGGCTCGCCGTCGACCACCTTCAACTCGATAAAGTTCGGCAACACGACGGCAATCGGTCGATGTTGATAGATGAGGATTTTGGCGATCATATTTTCTTTGAGGAGATCCGCATTGGCCCCCAGCTGGCTCTTCTCGTAGGTCGACTGCTCGTACGATGCCGTATCCATGAAGGTATAGGAGTCGTTGGTGGCATAGAGGAATTGCATGTCGCATTCCTCAAGGTCGGGATCCTCGAATCGTTCACCGGAACGGAATGTCCGATCCAGGACGTTGCCCGTGATATAACTTTTCAGTTTCGTCCGTACGAATGCCCCACCCTTTCCGGGTTTGACGTGCTGAAATTCCACGATGTAAAAGGGTTGTCCCTCCACCATCAAACGGCTGCCGTTTCGAAACTCTGCGGTCGAAATCACAACAACACTCCTTGGTACACAAAGGTCAACGGCGCGAGGCCGTGGGTTTTCTGTTCGATGCCGATCGCGAACGCGATGGCTTACGATCGATGTCGAGATGTGCGATAAGCCCTTCCATAGCCAGCAGATAGCCGGTCGCTCCGAATCCAGAAATCTGCCCGAGGGCGACACCCGCGATGAAGGAGTGATGACGAAACTCCTCCCGCTGATGAATGTTGGAGAGATGCACTTCTACCGTCGGCAGGGCGACGGCGGCAATCGCATCACGAATCGCGATACTGGTATGCGTATACCCGGCCGGATTAATCACAATCCCGTCGAAGTGGCCGCTGGCATTCTGAATCCAGGTCACCAATTCTCCCTCCACATTCGTCTGTTTACTCTGTACCGCAATCCCCAGCGTGCCGGCATGACGATGAATGGACTTGTCGATGTCTGCCAGCGACAGGTGTCCATAGACGGATGGCTCTCGCGTCCCCAGGAGATTGAGATTGGGACCATGAAGCACAAGTAGCCGCAGCATGTGTCGATCGCACGTCTCGGTTAACAGTCAGCTGCAGTGGATAGGGAAGTCAGCAGCGGCGGCATTCTAACAGGCTGTCCGGGGTGGGTCAAACGCTCTATAGGGGACGGATAGGCAGGTGCAACAGTCTAGACTCGATTGGGGTCGGTCTGCCGTTGCGCCTTAATGGTTCGTAGCCAGGCTTCCAGGCGCGCGACCGTCGCCGCATGTTTCACCATGGGCGGTTCAGGCGCCGGTTCGGAGGTCGGAGCAGGTGACGCGACTGCCGTGAGAGACGCGGAATCCGATACCGTCTCCACAGGCGCTGCGACCTTCCCCGCCTCCGGTCTGATTTCAGCGCGGGTGCGTTTCTTGTCACGTTTGGGTTGTGGCAGATCGTCGGGGGCGCCGGTGATGCTTCGTTTAATGGAGAGCGCCTCTTCATCGGACGGATTGGCGCCCAGGATTGCGGTGCAAGATCGCAACGCCAAATCCGCCTTGCCCTCAGCATTATAGAGTTTGGCCAGAATACGATGTGCGCGAAGATTGTCCGGACGCTGCTTGACGACTTCTTCGAGGATTGCTTTCGCCTTCACCGGCTGACTCAGTTGATCGTAGACTCGACCCAGTGCTGCCATGGCGGTGACAAAACCTGGATAGGCCTTGAGGCCGTCTTCAAGCACCGCCGCGGCTTCTTGCCACATGCCGGCCTTGATGTATTCATCCGCAAGTGGAAGGAACTCTTTAGAACGGGGATCTTTGGCCACTGCGGTTGCCAGACGGTCGATTTGAACGGCGATGGACGGATCGATACGCGGTGAGGAGGCCACGCCCTACTCCTTGCGAGACGTTCGCGCTCGCGTCGGTTTCTTGGAGGACTGAGGAACAACCTGCAACGCCAGCATACGGTCTAGAATCCGATCAGCCAAGTCACGCTTGGATAACAACGGCAACTCGTCGGTCTGTCCCTGGCGATTCAGCAGGATCACGCGGTTGGTGTCTGATCCGAATTCAGACCCCTTTGCCGTCACGTCATTGGCGACCAGCATATCAACGCCCTTAGCATGCAGCTTTTCCCGTGCATGGGCAAGGAGATCCTCAGTTTCTGCCGCAAATCCCACGAGCAATTGAGTCGTTCGACGCTCGGACAGTTCCCGGAGGATGTCATCGGTCGGCTCCAGCGAGAGGCTGGTGATCGGACGGTGTTGTTTTTTGAGTTTCTGGAGGGATGGCCGTACGGGACGAAAGTCCGCGACCGCGGCGGCCATGATGACGGCATTGGTCCACGCAAACCGGCTCAGGATGGCCTTTCTCATGTCTTCAGCCGTCGTGACGGAGCATAGTTCGACTCCGCTGGGTGGCTGAAGCGCCGTGGGGCCTGAGACCAACAGTACCTCAGCGCCCCGCTTCTGAGCGGCCTCGGCCAGGGCATAGCCCATTTTTCCCGACGAACGGTTGGAAATGAACCGCACGGGATCGATGGCTTCCTGCGTGGGACCGGCAGAGATCAGGAGACGACGGCCGGTCCAATCTCGACGTGGACGAATGGCTGATTGGAGCGCAGTCAGGATTGTTTGCTCGTCGGCCAACCGTCCCCGCCCCACGCGGCCTGAGGCCAGAGGGCCTTCTTCTGGTTCCACAATCACCGCCCCGCGCCGACGAAGTGTTGCGACATGCTCAACCACGGTCGGGTGTCGCCACATATCACCGTCCATGGCTGGTGCAAAGATCACCGGGCACTGAGTCGTCAGGAGCATCGTCGACAAGAGATCATCGGCAAGGCCGAGAGCGGCCTTGGCCAGACAATTGGCCGTAGCCGGCACGATCAGGACGGCATCCGCCTGCTCCGGGAGAGACAGGTGCAGCATCTCGTGGTGGGCTTCGAAGAGGTCGGTCGCCACGTGAGCGCCGGACAACACTTCAAAGGTCAGCGGGGTGACGAATCGGCAGGCTCCCGCCGTCATCACGACGCTGACCGCAGCGCGTTCGTGGCGAAGCAGGCGGAGGAGCCCGACGGCTTTATAAGCGGCAATACTCCCGGTGACGCCGAGCACAAGACGTAAACCGGTGAGAGAGGGGCCGGCAGTCTGCACGAGGTGGGACTACTCCTCGCCCTCCGGGGCGGCGGGCTTGACGGTATCGTCGACGTAGACGCTCAGTTCCTTCTTGATTTCCTTGGCGTCTTCTCCGGTCATCATGGCCAGGCGTTCCGTCTCACCTTCTTTGACGCGTTTTGATTCCTTGATCGCGTCGCGGGCTTCCTTTCCAATGAGGAACTTCACCTTGTGCCGCAAAACTTCGTCGAGGGCGATGCTGGTCTCTTTGGTGAATTTGGACGGGCCGGCCATACGCGCGCCTTGGACCAGCTGTTTGGCACGCTGTGCAGCGATGATCACCAGCCGGTGTCGTGAATCGAACTCGCCGGGGGCATATTCCGGTAACAGACTTAACATTTCACCCATGATGCATGTGCTCCTTTGATGCGGGGGCGGGGGAGGAATTCCCCTGCTTTCCCTCTTTGTCGAGAATAAATTTTTCTTCCAGCCAGGTCATGTTCAGGCGTTTAGTCTTGATTCGTTCCGCGAGGAAAATGCTTTCGAGCTCTTTCAAGGATTGTTTCAGATCGTCGTTCCGGACGATGTAGTAGTACTCCCGGTAACTCCACACTTCTTCCTTCGCCTTGTGCAAGCGACGTTGAATTTCGTCCGGCGAGTCTCCGGCCCTGTTCTGGAGCCTGGTCCGCAGCGTGTCGAACGACGGCGGGAGAATAAAAATGTAGACGGCATCTTCGAATTTCTTCTTGACCGAGCGTGCCCCTTGCACGTCTATTTCAAGCAGGACATCAATGCCCTGTTCCATTTTTTCCGTCAGCACCTTGCGAGGGGTACCGTACAGGTTACCGTAGACATGCGCCCATTCGACGAATTCGTTGCGATCGATCATCTGCCGGAATGCGGTCTCATCGAGAAAATAGTAATCCTGTCCCTCCACCTCTCCCGGGCGTGGCTTGCGGGTTGTGTAAGAGATCGAGTGCCAGAGACTAGGGACATTGGCGGCGATTTGTTTGCACAGCGTCGTTTTTCCGCTTCCTGACGGGGCAGAAATGACAAAGAGAATACCCCGGCGTACTTGAGCCGGTTTGTCGTTGGATGGAACGGGCGCGGTGCTCATAGATTATTCAGTGCCGGCGCCGCGGCCGACCCTATTCCACATTCTGAACTTGTTCACGTAATTTTTCCAGCTCGGCCTTCATGCGGACGACCAACGCGGCAATGTCGGCGTCATTCGCTTTCGAGCCAATGGTGTTCACTTCTCGCCCCATTTCCTGCAAGAGGAACTCCAGCGTCTTCCCTACCGACTCCTTACTGTGGAGCGTCTGGTCGAACTGTAGCATATGTGACTCAAGTCTGACCAATTCTTCTGAGAGGTCGGAACGATCGGCAAATACCGCCAGTTCCTGCTGCAGACGGGCCTGATCCGGGAGTTCGCCCTGCAACAGGGCCTGAACCCGGCTTTTCATCCGTTCAAACGCCTCTTGGGCTAATCCTGGTGCCTTTTTCGACACGGCGGTCTTCGCTGCTTGGATCGCCTTTAAATGGATCGCTAGGTCCTTGGCGAGCGCCTCCCCTTCCCGCCGGCGCATCCGGTCCAAATCCGTCAATGCCCCTCCGAGCACGCGTAAAACCGTTTTGGTCACGTGATCAGCGTCGACTGGTTGATCGGAGAGGGACAAGATCTCGCGAAACCCGGCGAGCACCGAAATGTCAACGGCCCCTCGCATTCCCAATGTTTTTTGAAGCTTCTTGAGGGCTGAATGGTATTGCTTCGCAAGCGCCTGATCGATCTGGACGGTTTTGAGCCCGCTGCCATTGTTGTGCACGGACACGGACACGTCGACCCGTCCGCGGAGGCAGCGTTGCTGGACGGCCTTTCGAATCTGTTCCTCCAGCTGGGCGAGGGAACGAGGAACCCTGACGGCTACTTCCAAGAATCGGTGGTTCACCGAGCGGATCTCCACCGTGACACCGGCTTGTTTCGACGTGTCGTCCTTTTTGCCATACCCGGTCATACTGCGAATCATCGTGCGATTTTCCCCTCCCAATGGCAATCGGTATACAAAGAACAATGCCGACATTTCGGCGTGCGAGCGAGACAGACGTATCGTCCATGCAGAAGGAGCCGTTGCGATGCTTCCGTCCACTGGTCTTCGGGCAGTAACTGCTGGAGATCCAATTCAATCTTGGTCGGATCCGTATGGCGGGTCAGCTGGAGCCGCCCGGCCACTCGTTTCACATGCGTATCGACCACCACTGCCGGCTTGCCGAACGCATTCCCCAGAATGACATTGGCGGTTTTTCTCCCAACCCCCGGCAAGGCCGTGAGGTCTTGCATGGTGTCCGGAACCTGCTCATGAAATTGGTCCGTCACGACCTTGGCGCATCGGATGAGATTGTTGGCTTTGGTCTTGAAGAACCCGGTAGGACGGATGAGGGCCTCCAACTCGGCGGGACTGGCTTCCGCATAGTCACGTGGCCGGCGGTATCGCCGAAAGAGATTCGGGGTCACTTGGTTGACACGCTGGTCGGTACACTGTGCCGATAGAATGGTGGCCACGAGAAGTTCCCAGGGGTTGGTGTGGTCGAGTTCCACCTTCATATCGGACATCGAGGTACGCAAAGAAGTCAGTATCCTGGCCAAGCGGCTCTTGTGCGGCCTGGCAGACGGAGCATGTGTGACAGCTGGTTTCATGATGCGCGGATGGCGGCCAATTGTGAAGCGGTCAGGAATGAGATGCAAGTGCCAGGTTTGGGGGAGGCTGTTCGGGGTCTTCGTCCTGAACCGGGGGCGTGGGGATGGTAGGCAACAGAGTTTCGAGGTGAGTGATCAACGGACGTAACGAGTCCCGGTGCGGGGCCGAGATGCCGATCGCGCGATACCGTTCGCAGAGGACAAGGGACTCGTGGGCAGAGAGCCGATCGCACTTGTTCAGGATCAGCACGCGGGGAATCGTGTCCATGTCGAGTGAGCGCAAAATCGTTTCAACCGCGGTGATTTGCAGATCGATGTTTTTGGCCGTGGCATCGATGACATGCAGGAGGATGTCGGCGTCTCGTAGTTCGTCGAGGGTCGTGCGAAAGGCTCCGACCAAATCTTTGGGGAGGTCCCGGATGAACCCGACCGTATCGGTCACGATGACTTCGCGGTCGTGGGGAAATCGGAGGCGACGGCTGGTGGTGTCGAGTGTTTCGAAGAGACGATCCTGGGCCGGAACTTGGCTGTGGGTCAGCGTGTTGAGCAGCGTGGACTTCCCGGCATTGGTGTACCCAACGATGGAAAGAATGGGAAGCGCCTGCCGGAGACGACGCGCCCGGCGTTGATCTTGATGGCGGGCGACATCGTCAATTTCTCGTTCCAGATGAGAGATGCGGTCGCGGATGCGGCGACGATCAGTTTCGAGTTTGGTTTCACCCGGACCCCGCGTGCCGATCCCGCCGCCCAGACGAGACAATGAGGTGCCATGTCCGGAAAGCCGTGGGAGGAGATAGCGGAGTTGGGCGAGTTCCACCTGGACCTTGCCTTCACGGGTATGCGCGCGCCGGGCAAAAATATCGAGGATGAGTTGGGTGCGGTCGATGACCTTGAGATCGGTCACCTCAGAAATAGCGCGAGCTTGCGCCGGCGCCAAATCTTGGTCAAAAATCAACAGATCGGCGCCCTGCTGGAGGGCACGAATGACCACCTCCTTCAGTTTTCCTCGCCCAAGCAAGAAGCGCTGGTAGTCCTCCTGGGTGCGTTGCAGAACCCGATCCAGGACGACAACCCCGGCCGATTCGGCCAGTTCGTTCAATTCTTCCAAGTGCTCTTCTTGCTCGGCGTGACTTTTGGATGAGGCACTCACGAGAATGGCCGATTCCTTGCCGTCGCCGACGGCATGACGAGTATCTGACCGGAGCAAGTCGCTGTCGAGCGAGTGGATAAACGTATCGAACGGGAGATCCAGGTTATGGAATGGGACGGATGGCAGGATCCGGCAGACCTCTTTCTGCTGATTAGGCGGCAGCAGGTGTGCAAGATGTAGCACGGTGGGCTCACCAGATTCGTCCACTCCCACCAGACCGATCAGATCCATGCGCAGGAGTGCCAGATGTGTCAAATCTTCCTGGCTGAGCGGGGCATCGTCGAGCTGGGTGCGAATCAACCGGAGGCCGCGTAGAGAATGTGGTCCGACCCGGAATTTGGCCAGCGATTCATGGGTGGGCGCGCAGCCCGCTCCGACTAGCACTTGTTCGATGACGCCGCGACGTGTGATGAGGAGTCCGATAGGGCGTCGAATTTCTCGTGTGAGCTGACAGGCTGTGCGCGCCAGCTCGGGCGTGATGACGACCGACGAGGGAACTCGTCGTCGATACAACCGCTCCAATGCGGAGAGGTGACTGGCTTTCAGGCCGCTGATTTGTCCGTAAATGGTTGGGATGGTCGTGCTCCTTGGTAATGGAACGTCACTGCCTGCGACTGACGGCCTCGCCGTCTGCGGAGGAGGGTAATGCAAAATCGGATATCGCTTCGCAGTCGAAGGACGCCACCCTCCCCTCCAGAAACGCTCGTCGGCCGGCGGCTGCGATCATTGCCGCATTGTCGGTGCAATAGGAGAGAGCCGGCAGGCCCAACTCAATCCCCTCCTCGGCCGCACGTGCCGCCAACCTGGTTCGCAGCCGGGAATTTGCCGAGACTCCTCCGACGACGGCAAGTGCCGAGACTCCGGATTGCTCCACGGCCGTGAACGCCTGGCGGACGAGGACGTCCACAATCGCTTCCTGGTAGCCGGCTGCGAGGTCGGCCTGTTGTTCGGCAATGGCCTGTGGGGTCATGCGCTGGAGGTGATAGAGCAAGGCCGTCTTGAGGCCGCTGAAGCTGAAGTCCAAGCGTCCGGTTCTGACACGTGAACGGGGAAACCGCACGGCAGTGGGACGACCTCTGCGAGCGGCGTTGTCGATCAGCGGTCCTCCCGGATACCCGAGGCCCAACATCTGCGCCCCCTTGTCGAACGCCTCGCCCGCGGCGTCGTCGATGGTTCTTCCCATGAGGCGGAAACCGCCGTCCTCCTCGGCATGGAAGAGGTGCGTGTGTCCACCCGAGGCGATCAACACTACGCAGGTTTTTGGAAATGACGGACGATCGATCCAGGCCGAGGCAATATGTCCTTCAAGGTGGTTCACGCCGACCAGCGGAATGCCCAGGGCATACGCCAACGATTTGGCATAACTGATTCCGACGAGCAGTGCGCCGGCCAGACCTGGGCCTTGGGTGACGGCGATGGCGCTGAGATCGTGCCAGCCAAGTCCCGCGTCTCCGAGCGTCTGGCGGGTGATTGTGTCCACGTTCTGAATATGGGCACGCGACGCCAATTCCGGTACCACACCGCCGAATCGCTCATGCACGGCTTGTTGAGATGAAATCACATTGGCCAGCACGCGACCCTCGCCGTCGAGAATGGCTGCGGCGGTTTCATCACAGGAGGTTTCAATACCGAGAATCGGCCCGAGAACTGCGGCAGGTGCGAGGGTACTCATACAGAAGACGGCCTGGACCTTGGCGGCATCAGGTTGTGGTCAAATGGAAGCATCGACATCGCGCATCCTTGAGGGAGCAGGGTGGGGAAGTTCAGCAGGCTCTGTTCAAAACGGACAGGGTTCAACAAGTGGTTCCGCTGTGAAATGCGACAACCCCCGGATCCGGTTGAGGACCGCGGGGGTTGCCGGGTGGTCGAAAGGATCTCACGTACGATTCGATCCTTGAGTAATAGCACTCACTCGGGCTATACGCCCGCCATGGCTTCCTGTTCGATGAAGGCCGGCGCGCCGTCGCGCAGGACCACTTTAATCTTTCTGTTGTCCTTGAAGCCGCCCTTGATGAGCTCTTCGGACAGCGGATCACCGATCGCCCGTTGAATGATGCGGCGCATTGGACGCGCCCCGTAGAGCGGTTCGTACCCTTCCTTGATGAGCCACTGCTTAACCTCGTCCTCCACCTCAATGGTGACGCTCTTCTCGATGAGACGAAGATTCAGTTCGCGCAGCAGGATGTCCAGGATATGGATCAAATGCTCTTTCTCAAGAGAATGGAAGACCACGATTTCATCGATCCGGTTCAAAAACTCCGGGCTGAAGGAACGTTTTAGTTCTCCCATCACCTCTTCTTTTCGGCGCAGGAGTTGTCCGCTCTTTTCATCATTTTGGAATCCGAGCGAGACACCCTTCTGGATCAACTTGGTGCCGATGTTGGAGGTCATGATGACGACCGTGTTCTTGAAATCGACTTTCCGACCCAGGCTGTCCGTCAGGACACCGTCGTCGAGCACTTGCAGCAGGACGTTGAATACGTCCGGATGTGCTTTCTCGATTTCGTCGAACAGCACCACCGAATAGGGACGACGGCGTACTTTTTCCGTCAGTTGTCCACCCTCCTCATAGCCGACATACCCAGGAGGGGCTCCGAACAACCGTGAACTGGTGAACTTTTCCTGGTACTCCGACATATCGATTCGGATGAGTGCGTCTTCGCTATTGAACAGGAATTCTGCAAGTGTACGCGCCAGCTCCGTTTTCCCGACACCGGTCGGACCGAGGAAGATAAAGGAACCGATAGGTTTCTTCGCTTCCTTGAGACCCGCCCTGGATCGACGAATGGCACGAGCCACCGCCGAAATGGCTTCGTTTTGTCCGATGACCCGTTTGTGGAGGAATTCCTCCATCCGGAGCAGTTTGTTGGATTCTTCTTCTTCCAACTTGAAGAGCGGAATGCCGGTCATTTTTGACACGACATACGCCACTTCTTCTTTGCCGATGGTCGGCTTGTGCTTCTCTTGGTTTTTCTTCCACTCTCGTTTGGATTCATCGAGCAGTTTCCGCAGGCGTTCTTCTTCTTCGCGATGGCGGACGGCTTCCTCGAAGTTTTGCATCGAGATCGCCAGCTCTTTCTCGCGGGAGATTTTTTTCAGTTCCTGTTCCAGCGCTTTCAGTTCCGAGGGGAGCGCATAGGTTTGCAGTTTCGCACGGGAGCCTGTTTCATCGATGAGGTCGATAGCCTTGTCAGGCAGGAACCGGTCGGTGATGTAACGATCTGCCAACTTGACTGCTTCCACGATGGCGTCTTCGGTGATCTCCACACCGTGGTGTTCCTCATACCGATCCCGCAGGCCCTGGATGATGCGCACTGTTTCATCGGTGCTTGGCGGCTGCACGTGGATCGGTTGGAAGCGACGCTTGAGAGCGCCGTCTTTCTCGATATGTTTACGGTATTCGTCCAGCGTGGTGGCTCCGATACATTGAATTTCGCCGCGGGATAACGCCGGCTTGAGCATATTCGAGGCATCGATGGACCCTTCGGCCGCTCCGGCGCCCACCAACGTATGCAATTCGTCGATGAAGATAATGATGTTCCCCGCCTGTACGATCTCCTTCATCACGACCTTCAAACGCTCTTCGAACTGCCCGCGGTATTTCGTGCCGGCCACGAGCGAGCCCAAATCAAGCGCGATGACGCGACGGGACAGCAAATTGTCCGGGACTTCCGAAGCGACAATGCGTTGTGCAAGCCCTTCAACGATGGCGGTCTTTCCGACGCCCGATTCGCCGATGAGCACAGGATTGTTCTTCGAGCGACGGCTGAGAATTTGGAGGACGCGCTCGATTTCGTCGGCGCGTCCGATGACGGGATCCAACTGCCCTTCCTGGGCCAGTTGAGTCAAGTCGCGGCCGAATTCGTCGAGTGCCGGCGTGTTGCTCTTGCGGTCACGCTCGCGTGGCGCAGACTTTCGCAGGAAGGTGACTGTGAGTTGCCGAGCTGTGAGGAGGTTGGCGCCGAGACTGCGGAGAATCTTCCCGCCGATCCCCTCTTCTTCTCGGAGCAGCCCGAGCAACAGATGTTCGCTGCCGATGTGGTTATGACCGAGCAGCCGGGCTTCTTCAACCCCGTACTCGATGACTTTCTTGACCCGGGGACTGAATGGAATTTCCCCGAAGGTCATTGTCGTGCCGCCGCCCGGAAGATTCCGCTCGATTTCGAGCCGAATCTGCTCCGTCGAGAGCCCCATTTTCTTGAGGATCATCAGCGCGATTCCATCCGTCTCGCGAAGGATAGCCAACACCAAATGCTCGGTGCCCAGATAGTCGTTCTGATGGCGCTCGGCTTCTTCACGTGCCAGGATGATGATCTTGCGACCCTTGTCCGTGAACCGTTCGAACATCCCGCCTCCTTATGGTGATGGGGTCTGTAAGAGAAGCCTTAGCTGAGTGAATAAAATGCGCGTCAAAGGCTCAAAAAATCTGATGTTGTGATTCTAACTAGAGCAGTATGGGGTGTCAAGGTATTGAGCAAATCGGTGGCCACCCAATTTAGAAATGTCCTCTTTTCACCAACGTAGAAATGTCCGGGTTACGTCATGGCGATTTCCGCTGGCTTGTGATGTTCGGGCACAAAACGGCGGTGCCAGGGATGCG
>JAHFEW010000092.1 GCA_023248215.1 Nitrospira sp. | reverse complement strand
CCGCGCAGGCGTCGTCTTCAAGAATGGGCAGCCGATGGAACGAACGGAGCCACGAGCAGCGAAGAACACGGGAAGGGTCGCCGCTTGATCACCCTAATCCACAACTCTTGACAATATCTCGATCTCCGCCGACTGGCCACTGTGCAGACTGATCGGGAGCCTGGAGAACACGACTGACTTGCTCTATGAACAGCAAAACTGGACATAACTCCGAACAGAATACCCCCGTGGAGTTCGCTCTGGCCCAAGCGGCGGCTATTGTAGAGTCCTCCGACGATGCGATCATTTCCAAGGACCTGAACGGCGTCGTTCTCAGCTGGAACAAAGGCGCGGAGTGCCTCTTCGGCTATACGGCCGAGGAAATGATAGGTCAACCGGTGCTGCGTTTGATTCCACAGGATCGATACGATGAGGAGGCCCAGATTTTAGAGCGCCTTCATCGCGGCGACCGCATCGACCATTATGAGACGGTCCGACAACGCAAAGACGGCACAGTGGTGTATATTTCCTTGACGGTCTCTCCCCTCAAAGATAGCTCCGGTCGGATCATCGGGGCTTCCAAAGTCGCTCGCGACATCTCGCAACGCAAGCAGACGGAACGCCAATTTAAAGAATTAGTCGAAGCGCTTCCCGCAGCCGTGTATACCACCGATGCCGCCGGAAGAATCACGCATTACAACCAGGCCGCGATGGATCTCTGGGGATGTCGTCCGAAGTTGGGTGAGACTCAATGGTGCGGATCCTGGGGTCTCTATTGGCCAGACGGCAGGCCTATCCCGCTCGACCAAAGCCCGATGGCTATGTCACTCAGACAGAACCGCCCCATTCGAGGGGCGGAGGTTCTGGTTGAACGCCCTGATGGTACACGCGTGCCGGTACTCCCCTTTCCGACTCCGCTACGGGACCTCGGCGGCAAGTTGGTCGGCGGAGTGAGTATGCTGGTGGACATCACGGATCGGAAGCAAAAAGAGAAGCAATTGCAACAACTGGCCGCCGAGTCTGAACAGCGTGTGAGTGAGCGGACGTACGAACTTCGTTGCTCACAAGAGCGACTGCGGGCTCTGGCGTCGGAACTGACTTTGACGGAACAGCGCGAGCGCCGGAGACTTGCCACCGACCTCCACGACTATCTGGCGCAATTGGTCGTGGCAAGCCGGATCAACCTCTCTCAAGCTATCTCCCGGACCCGCGACAAGGCCGTGTCGATATCCCTGGCCAACATAGACCAGATGCTCGATCAGGCGCTGACCTATACACGATCACTCGTCGCTGAACTAAGCCCTCATGTGCTCTACCAATTTGGATTATCGAAATCCTTGGTCTGGCTGGGCGATCAGATGAAACAACATTCCCTCGATGTTAAGGTTCAGATCGGTCCCGGCTCGTTCACTCTGGCGGATGATCAAGCCGTATTGTTGTTTCAATCGGTGCGTGAGCTGTTGTTCAACATCGTCAAACATGCTCATACCGACAAAGCCAGCATCACGGTCAATATCGATGAAGACAATGAATTATGGATCTGCGTGGAGGACAGCGGCATCGGGTTCGATGTGGCCACCCTCTCCCGCTCCGGAGACTCGCCGACCAAGTTCGGGTTACTCAGCATTCGGGAACGAATGGAGTTGTTAGGGGGAGAGTGCGAAGTCTCCTCCTCCCCCGGTGTCGGCACCTTGGCCATTATGCGGTTACCGCTATCCCAAAGTTGCCTGGGGTCGCCCGCGCCGCTGCCCACAGCCACTGCCGAGATGGAGACCGCTGTCTCAAGCCCAGCCGGCCGATCCCTGAGGATCCTCCTGGTGGACGACCATGCCATGGTTCGCCAAGGGCTTCGGAGCATTCTGGACAGTTATGCTGATCTCGATGTCGTCGGCGAAGCGGCAGACGGGCAAGACGCCGTCGTTATGGCGCGTTCGCTCCGTCCCGATGTGGTGGTCATGGACGTAAATCTGCCGCTGCTCGACGGCATCGAAGCGACTCGGATTCTATGCCGTGAGCAAAGCTCCATTACGGTTATCGGAATCTCCGTCAGAAACGATCCTCAGGTCAAGCTGGCGATGACCGATGCGGGCGCCGTGGCCTTCCTTCCTAAAGAGTCGGCGGCCAGCCGACTTTATGAGGTGATCCTCAACCACTGCCCGGTAAAATCATGACCCGTCGCGAGAACTGAGGATCCCTGTGTTCCCAAGACGGATTTCACGTGTTATGTTTTCTTGGTGAGTGGGTAATTTGAACTCAGCGCATCGACGGCTGATTGCTGCCAAGATATTCAGGTGCGCACGGGAGACGAATTTCTTCGCTGCCTTCCGAGACGCGCACATCCCGTCAGCCGCTCGGCCTCACTCACGAGACAGATCACCACTATCATGATGGTCGCCGTTCCAGCATGACCACATCGGTTCTCTCACATTTTCGGCGCATTGCCTATGGTGCTGCGGTCTTCACAATCGTCTTGCCGATTGGGATTCTTCTAAGCTGGATTGACGACCCCGCATGGTTGTCCAGTCTGCCGTCATCCTTCCACACCATCAAACCGAACACGGCCCTAGGGATGCTGCTCTGCGGCATGGCTCTATGGCTGCAGATTCGCGAACCTCTCACCATTCTCCGCCGCCGTATGGCGCAGGCCTGTGGAATCATCGTCTGCCTGCTGGCCGCTGCGACACTTTTCGAGTATCTGTTTTCGGTCGATTTCGGCATTGATCGTTGGAGCCTCTCAGTACCGGACGTGACGCCTGACCCGCACCCCTGGCGCATGGCGCCTCCCACTTCGCTTGCGATCCTGTTGTTCGGGATTGCTCTTCTGCGTCTGGACGACGCACCCGTCAAGCGGCACGATCCCGCCCAATACATTGCCCTACTCGGCGGCACGATCGGCGGGGTCGCCCTGGTCGGGCACCTCTACGCTGTGCAATCTCTCTATAAAGTGGGAGGGTTCTCTTCGATTTCTGTCACTACCGCCGGTCTCTTGGCAGCCATAGGGTTGGGCATCCTCTGTGCGCGGCCAGGGAACGGCTTCATGGCCACGTTGGCCAGTGACGACTTGGGGGGACTGATGTTGCGGCGTGTGCTCCCCTTCGCCATCGGCCTCCCCATTTTAGCCGGTTGGATCCGGATCACCGCTCAGCGGTCCGGACATTACGGGTTTAACTTCGGCGTCGCGTTGGCCGTAGCTGTCGTCATGCTCATCATGCTCGCATTTCTCTGGCTACTGGCGGGAGTGTTGAAGAGGACCGATGGTCAAAAAAAGCACCTCCTGCAGATCCTCCAGCAGCGGGAAGCCCGTCATCGCCTCGCGTTGAAAGCCGGACGGATGGGAACCTTTCATCACGATCTCGACAGCCATACGTTGATGTGGTCACCCGAATTGGAGGCCATCTTCGGCCTGCCGGCCATGAGCTTCGGCAGCACCTTCACCGCCTTTCAGGATCTCATTCATCCCGACGATCGAATTCGGGTCGCACAGATTATTCGAGAAGCCGTTGAGAATCGCAGTTCGTACGAAGTGGAGTGCCGCATCCTCCGCGCCCTTCCCCCGGGTGAAGCCTGGATCGCGATCACGGGACAAGTGCTTCCCGACGCATCCGGCCAACCTCGGCAGATCACCGGCGTGATGTTCGATATCACGGATCGCAAACGGGCTGAAAACGCCCTACGGCAGAGCGAAGCACAGTTGCGGGTCATTACCGATGCGCTGCCTGGATTGATTGCCTATGTAGATCGTGACGAACGGTACCAGTTCGTCAACGCCGGCTATGAACGACATTTCAGCTTGCCTCGCGAGCGTATCATCGGACGAGCCGTAGCCGACCTCATGCAACAGCATTATGACGGCGTGCAGGGCTACATCCGACGTGCGCTGGCCGGCGAGCAGGTCTCGTTCGAGACGACCAATCTTGGGCAAAACGGGGAGGAAACATCCTTAGCTACCTATGTCCCCGATCGGACCCCGGGGGGAGCGGTGGCAGGGTTGTATATCCTGGTCACTAATCTCACCGATCACAAGCGGACCGAACAGGCGCTTCGAGAGAGCGAAGGACGTTTTCGCCATCTGTTTGAGCAGGCCTCGGACGGCATCGTGATGGCCGACATGAGGGGCCATTACCTCGATGTCAACAACCGCGGTTGCCAGATGCTGGGCTATTCGCGCGCCGAACTCCTCGATATGCGGGTGACCGACCTTCTCTCACCCGATGACTATCAACGCCTCAAAGACATCCAGGCGGAGCTTCTTGAGGGCCATCGACATTCCGGTGAATGGACCCTTCGCCGGAAAGACGGCGGGTCGATCTCGGTCGAGGTGAGCGCCAAACTTCAGCCCGACAGGCGGTGGCATGCGATTGTCCGCGACATCACGGAACGCAAACGAGCCGAAGCCGGCCTCCGCGAAAGCGAAGCGCACTTCCGCATGTTGGCCGATGCCACTCCCGTCCTGGTCTGTATGGCCGGAGTCGACAAATTGTGCACGTGGCTGAACAAATCCTGGCTCGACTATACCGGACGCACGATGGAAGACGAATTGGGACATGGATGGACTTCGGGCATCCATCCCGATGACGTCACGGTATGTCTGGAAACCTACGCCTCGCATTTCGACCGGCACGAGCCGTTTGAAATGGAATACCGCTTGCGCAAATTCGACCATACGTATGGATCGATTCTGCATCGTGGTGTCCCGCTTCTCACATCCGACGGCAGCTTCACCGGATACCTCCACGCCTCGATCGATATTACCGATCGCAAACGGTCCGAGGCACAACTGCAGCAGTGGACATTGGAGCTTGAGCAGCGCGTGCATGAACGCACACAAGCCCTCCTGCATTCGCAAGAGCGCCTACGCGCTCTGGCCTCCGACCTGAGCGCCACAGAGCAACAGGAGCGGCGACGTCTGGCCACGGAGTTGCACGACTATTTGGCCCAGTTGCTCGTGGTCGGACGCATGAAACTGGGGCAGGCGAGGCCTCATGTCAGGGACCCGAGAACACAAAAAATTCTGGACGAAGCGGATGATGTCCTCACGCAATCGCTCAACTACACGCGCTTCCTCGTCGCAGAGTTAAGCCCGCAGGTGTTATACCAATTTGGGCTCCCCGCGGCGCTCAAATGGCTGGCCGGCCAAATGAAGACCCATGGACTGAGCGTGGCAGTCCATTGCGAGATAGACCACCTCCCCTTGGCCGAAGAGAGTGCGGTCATCCTCTATCAGAGCGTCCGGGAGTTGCTCTTCAATGTGGTCAAACATGCCGGCACGGATGAAGCCGCCATCTCGCTTGTGCGTGATGGAGACAAAACCGTGAGGATCACCGTCACCGATCGCGGCTGTGGGTTTAACCCCACGGTGATGGTGGAAGCCGACAGACATCATCCCGGACGATTTGGATTGTTCAATGTTCAAGAGCGCATTGAGGCGATCGGCGGGCATCTCGATCTGACTTCCACGGAAGGAGCAGGCACTTCGGTTACCCTGACCGCTCCGTTCAGCGCCGCTCAGCCGTCGGCACAAGTGCCCGCGGCTGAGGGCGCGAAGCATCGCGAATCATCGGCGATTTCCCCTTCACAACGGTTGCGCATCCTGCTCGTGGATGACCATGCCATGGTCAGGCAAGGGCTGCGAAGCGTGCTGGAGAGTTATCACGATTTGGAGGTGATCGGCGAAGCGGGAGATGGAGAATCGGCGGTGAGTTTGACGGATGCTCTCACACCGGATGTAGTGGTGATGGACATCAATATGCCCAAGATTGACGGCATCGAAGCGACGCGTCAGATTGTTGCTCGCCATCCTGACATCATCGTGATTGGACTCTCCGTCCAAAATGAGCGTCACATCGAAGAAATGATGGTGAGTGCGGGGGCGGCGGTCTTTGTGACCAAAGAACGCGCCGCCGTGCAGCTCTACGAGGCGATCATCAACACGGTCCGCGCACGGGCATAACAGGTCGGCTGTTTCAAATGGCAGGAGGGCGTCTGCCCATCACCATGCCGACGACGGCCAGGATCAAGAACACGACGAAGAGGACATAGGCGATGTGGGTCGCTGTCCCCGCTACACCTGTTACTCCCAGCACACCGGCGATCAATCCGATTACTAAAAAGGTCACAGCCCAGCTCAACATGATGACACCTCATTCTAAGATGGTGAGAATCATTGTGGCACCTTGACGGAGTGATATACCGCTCTACTAATGCCGTTTCTTCCCGGCGCATCCGCTATGTCCGCAGGCACATCGTCCACTCGGTGCCTCCGCATTACGGCAGGCGTCGGAACAGAATTCCTTGCCTGGCTCCACCGGACAAGAACAGCTTGGATGCGCACATGGTTTGGGTGCTGCCGTTTCAATAGGCATCTGGTGCCCTTTCTTTCATGCGATCACTCAAGCTGCCGCTTCGGCGTGGAGTGCCTGGCCTTTAGAACCAGAGATGGAGGCCCATGCCGATCCATTCGACGTTCTGGGTGTACAGCTGTCCATTCGGGGAAGGACCCGAAAAATACTCCGCGAGAACTTGAAGTTTTCGATCTCCTATCGAGGCATTCTCAAATTGCAATCCAGCCATAATCGATTGTCCCACTCTCCAGTTGGTTCGGGCGTTCGCTTGGAAATCCGCATAGGCGACCGGACGAACCTTACCTCCCCACAGCAGCCACGGACTTTTAAATTCAGCCCCTCCTTGACTCGTATGACGGCCGAGATTACTGGGGTCGGTGCGTATGAGCGTGCCGACCCCACCATAGATCCGCAACCAGGTCGTCAGGTCGTACGACACTTTCAGATCAACCTCTTCAAAACTCAAATTAATGCGGGTCACCTGAGTATTATTGAGAAGGAACTCGTCCCCCAAATGCGAGCTCTGATGATGGATGCGAATGAAGCCGGAAAACTTATCGGCACGATAACTCGCCAACAACCCAACATTGTAGTCGGCATTGATGAGGTCTATTGAACTCCGCTCCGTATCGAAGACCCCAAAGACGCCTGCCTGCATTCCCAGTTCCCATTGCCCATGAAAGGGAGCCGCATTCCTGTAAAACGCGAAGGACTCTCCGAAGGAACTGGAGAATTGCCTCCCCGATGACAACCAGTGATAGGAGGCGCCGAAATGCGGCCAGCGGGGATCCGCATGCAAGGGGTCGAAGAGTAATCCTCGCGGCAGGAACTTCGACTCCGGCTCCGGTGTCACTGCTTTAGCAGAACGGTCACCGCGCTTATTCTCCGGCTCACCTTCTCGCACATCGGCCCGCACCACACCTGGAATCTGTTCTATGACCGTGGCAATTTTGGAAGGATCTTCGGCTCCCAAACTCTTGACATAGATCGTCACTCTTCCCTGATCCACCTGAATCACGGTACCCGGAAGGTGGAATTCATGTTCGACCAGCGCCGCCGCATAACCGGCGATATAGTCATCCGAGCCTGCGACGGCCGCCACCCCACCCTGCACCAGCAACCAGGCGAGGATAATGACCAGCAATACGTAGGTCATCAAATCCGTATTCCTACGCAGGCAGTGCGGTCTCTCAATTTGTACCGACACACCTGATTCTGCCGCCGAGCAAGATGCATCATGTTAGAAGTGGAAGTTGATGCCGGCCGTTATCATGTGGCCATTATCCTGAAATTTCTTGTCCACAATGTTTTGATCTTTGGATTCAATCTTTTCCAGCCAGATGTATCGATAGGTGCCGTCGATCGACACGTGTTTGTTGAAAAAGAATTGAAGCCCTCCGCCTGCATGGGCGCCGAAACGGTTCTGCGTGTCGTCAAAACCGCCCGGTCCCTTTACGGTCGTGTAGTACCAGCCTCCTCCCCCCAGGAGAAACGGGGCCAGTCTGGTGGTTCCCAATGGATAGATCAGCGCCGACACCATGACCGGATAGCTGTGCACACGCGTGTCGCCGATATCATTCCGGCGATAATCGGCCGAACCCTCGAAAGCCAAGTAGCGCCAGGGGTGAAGCCGTACCTGCCCACCCCCGAACCACCGGCTCGATCCGTCCTTGGGGTCGAAATAGGTCGCACGACCACCAATGGAGAGCAACCCGATATCCATCTGTTGAAATAATCCCTTATCGTCGTCGGCCGCCGAAATGGACGGCGTGAGGAATCCTGAAAAGGTCATCGTCGATCCCAGAAGGAACACCAGCACCACCGGCGACAAGCGTTTCATGGCATCACTCCTCTTCTGATGTATTACACGCTCATACGATTAAGAGGCTTCCTTTGTGTTTTTGTTCGCATCGAACCATTCATCGATCCATGCCTTGACCTCTTCCCGCCGATCGCCATAGCGTTCCTGAATCTTCCCTTCAAGTTTATCCACGCTGCCTTCAATGGCCAGCAGATCATCATCGGTGAACTCACCCCACTTTTCCTTCAACTCACCCTTGAACTGTTTCCACTTGCCTTCCCATTGATCCTGATTCACCACGACCTTCACCTTCGCTTGTCCACCCTGCTCGCGCAGAACGTGCGGCCCGTTGCTGGGCGATCCACCGGCCTGGCTCATACCCGTCGTCATAACCACTCCTGTCAGTGTGACCACTGACAAGAGCCTCAGTCTCAGTTTCATGCTCCTCTCCTTCATCAAGGGAGCGTGCGGACCTTGCCATTGTCCGCACGCTCGGCAGGCTGTCATCGATCATTGTCCGGCCACTCGGAATATCGCCTACACTTTTTCACGTTGTTCAGAAGATGCGAATTTCACGTGGCTCACCGATCAGCGTGGCCGCGGGGCTTCAGCCTGCTTCGCCGCCGCCTTGCCCTGTTGCGTATACCAGTCGTCAGCCCACCGCACGACTTCTTCCTTCTTATCGCCGTAGCGCTCCTGAACCCTTCCGATGAACTTGTCGTAGTTGCCTTCGACCTGCATCAAGTCATCGTCGGTCAGTTTTCCCCATTTCTGCTTCACTTCTCCCTTGAACTGGATCCATTTTCCCTTGAATTGATCGGCATTCATAACGATCCTCCTCCTTGTGATTATGACTGGGCAACGGAAGTCCGCGTCCCCTGTATCATCGCGTTAGAGCTGCGGAGTTGCTGTGCCGCTGGTTTGAGAAGGTGATGAGAGGGTAAGCGAAAGGCAAGCCCCAGCCTACCCTCACGATAGACCGTGATCTCCTCTCTGGCTTCCTCATTGCTGACTGTGACGATGACCCGTCCTTTCATCCCTCTGGACCTCTCAGCTTTCATCAGCGCCTCCTTGGTAGCAACGGCTATATGTTCAATTTATAACCTTGCAGCCGGATCGGCGGGACTGGACATACCCCTAGTTCGTTTTCGAACCCACCCCTGCGTGGGCAGGCTCAGCCGCATATTCTACGTATGTTGAACGAGTCAAAGGAGGAGACCGAAGGCAGACAGCATCGACCGTGAGGAGCAGGGCTAAGAACGATTACTGGAGGTACAGGCCGGCGATAGATTCTCGACGGAGAATGACCAATGAGCGGGCTTGGATCTCGTACTGTTCTCCGCCTTTATACGAGGGATTCGAATAACGGGGTTGACCGATAGCTGTATCTAGAATCAAATGCCAGACGGTGTGCTCGTCATGCTGCGGCATGACGAATTGAATCGCCTCATGGTGGGCGCTGAGCAACAATAAAAATGTCTCGTCTACGATCGAATTCCCTCGCGTGTCCTTTTCTTCAATGGCATCACCGGCCAGGATCAGTCCGATGGCGCGCATATGTCCTTGGCTCCAGTCGGCTTCGTCCATCTCCTTTCCGTCTGAATGCAGCCAGACAATATCCTTGATCTCACTGCCGTGAATCTGTCGGCCCTGAAAAAAACGACGTCTGCGAAACACGGGATGAGCCTGTCTTAGCGCGATCAACTGCCTGACGAATGTGTGCAGCGACCGATCGGCTTTGGATAGATGCCAATTGTGCCAACTGATTTCATTGTCCTGACAGTAGGCATTGTTATTCCCAAGTTGGGTACGACTGATTTCGTCTCCGCCGCACAACATCGGCACACCCTGCGAGAGCAGAAGGGTGGCCAGCATATTACGCTTCTGCCTCATTCGAAGGTCGTTGACGGCCTGATCATCCGACGGACCTTCGACGCCGCAGTTCCAGCTCAAATTATCGTTATGGCCATCCTGGTTGTTCTCGCCGTTGGCCTCGTTATGTTTCTCATTGTAGGACACCAGATCATGCAAACTGAAGCCATCATGCGCGGTAATGAAGTTGATGCTGGCGAACGGGCGACGGCCGCTCATTTCGTACAGATCACTGCTGCCGGACAGGCGATAGGCGAGTTCCGCAACCTGTCCCCCATCCCCTTTCCAATAGCGCCGAATCGCATCACGATATTTGCCGTTCCATTCGGCCCAGCCGACTGGGAAATTGCCGACCTGATAACCGCCTTCCCCGAGATCCCAGGGCTCGGCGATCAGCTTGACCTGTGACAACACCGGGTCCTGATGAATAATGTCGAAGAAGGCGCTGAGCCGATCCACATCATGCAACTCGCGCGCAAGTGTGGAGGCGAGGTCGAACCGGAACCCGTCCACATGCATGTCCAGCACCCAATACCGCAGACTGTCCATGATCAACTGCAACGTCCTGGGGTGCCTGACGTTCAAACTGTTTCCACAGCCGGTGTAATCCACATAGTAGCGGGGATCGTCGGCCACGAGCCTGTAGTAGGCGGCATTGTCGATACCCCGGAACGAGAGCGTCGGTCCGAGATGATTGCCCTCGGCCGTATGGTTGTAGACCACGTCCAGAATGACCTCGATTCCTGCGCTATGAAGGGTCTTGACCATCGTTTTGAATTCACGAACATGCCGCCCGCGAATAGGCGAAAGGGCATAACGCATGTCCGGGGCAAAGAACCCAATGGTGTTGTAGCCCCAATAGTTCGTGAGATCCTGGTCGGTCAAATGTTTGTCCTGCACGGCATGGTGCACGGGCAAGAGTTCAACTGCCGTCACTCCCAATCCTTGCAAGTATTCAATGACAGCGGGGGTGGCGAGGCCGGCATAGGTTCCGCGCAGATGGTCGGGCACGTCCGGATGCCGGGCGGTGAACCCTTTGACATGCACCTCGTAAATCACCGTCTTGGACCAGGGGGAGCCAAGCAGACGATCGCCGCCCCAACTGAAAGCTTGATCCACCACCACGCACTTCGGTGTCTCCGCCGCATTGTCCCGTTCATCGCGCGTCAAATCGCCCTCAGGATCGCCGAGGCGATAGCCGAACATCCGATCGGACAATCGAATCGTATCCGCGATAGATTTGGCATAGGGATCGATCAGCAGCTTGGCGGCATTGAAACGATGGCCGGCGGCAGGATCATAAGGCCCGTCGACCCGGTAACCATAGTGGAGGCCGGGGCGGCCCTCCGGCAGGTAGACATGCCACGTTTGGTTGGTCCGTTCATCCATACGAATCCGATGGGATTCCTTCGGAGCATCCGGTCCATCAAACAGGCACAACTCCACCGACGTGGCATTCTCGGAAAACAGGGCAAAATTCACACCCTCTCCGTCCCACGTGGCCCCCAGCGGATAGGGCCGGCCCGGCCAGATCTTCATGCCATCTCCTTTCGCATTGCCGATCTCATCCGGAAGTATCACTTAAGACTTGAGTAAACTCACCAGATCTTCCGCGTGTTCTTCTTCTTTCATCAGGATAGTCTCAAGCAAACGACGCGTCGTCGGATCGTTGCTTCCGACGAATGCGATCATGTCGCGATAACTTTCGATCGCAATACGTTCAGCCACGAGATCTTCCTTGATCATTTCCTTCAAGCTCTCACCTTCGACATATTCAGAATGACTTCTGGAGGACAATCCATCCGGGGACAGGTTCGGTTCTCCACCCAGCTGGACGATCCGTTCCGCCAATTCATCCGCATGCGCCTGTTCTTCGCCCGCGTGGGCCAGAAACTCGGCTTTGACACAGTCCGCGTTCATGCCTTGCGCCATGAAATAGTGGCGTTTGTACCGCAAGACACAGACGATCTCCGTTGCAAGCGCTTCGTTCAGCAATTTCACGACCACCGTGGGATCACCCTTATAATCCGCGGTGAGGGCCCCTTCTTCAATATGCTGCCGGGCCCGGTCTCTAATGGCCTGTACATCCTTGACAATCGATGCTTGGGATTTCTCGTTTTTCATCGTCACTCCTTTCAAATCGGTTCACAGCGAAGTGGTTTTGTTTGCGATGATTATCAAGAATTACTGCGCCATGGCGCCGAGATCCTGGCGGAGATGCGGCCAGGCAGATTCCACGCCTAACTCGGAAGAGGATTCTGCGCGCAAGGTCTTGTCCAAGGAGCGAGTGATCAAACCTTTCGATTGAGCGCACACAGCTAGCGCACAGGTGGCAATTGACAGAAACAACCCAATCCGTTTCGTCGTTGCATATGTTGGCATCTCACCGCTCCTCTCTGGTTCCATCTTCATCCTGGTCACAGGCTAGTGGAGGAGCTCCGTGAGACTAACTAGGTAGACCCCTAGTCCCTGACAACATCTTGCCTAGTTCGAAAGTGATGGTCGATAAGTGAGAGGGGGGTCCGAATGCTGTCCCGTACAGTTAGGGCGCCGCATATCGAGAAAGAGCCCCCACCAAGCGGTGGTCGCGATCGAGCACGGGCAACCAATCCCCGTCCGAATCCTGCATGAGTGATAGAGCGTCACAAAGGCGGTCATCTTCGAAACTGGTGCGGACATCCGTTCTCATAAATTCTTTGATGGTCGCGTTGACTGACGCCTCTCGTATGCGATGGCTCAAGGCCAAATCACGGTCGGTGATGAGGCCGACCAAACGTTTGCCGTCATACACCACGATCACCGGTACGCCCAGTTTCTTCATCAGAACCATCGCTTCCTGTAAGCTGGTCTGCGGCGATGCCACCGTCACCGCAGACGTCATCGCATTCCTCACCCTGCGTGCTTCACCAGGAAGTAGCCCCAGTTGCTCATTCACCGTAGACTCCAGATAGATACTGGATTGGGGCCTCCCCTTGCTCACTTTCGGAATCCTCGACTGATGTGCTCCATGCATCGGTTCCCGGCCTTTCTCGCTGCCCCCTAGACTGTCTGGGGACGCTTTTCATGCACGGTCAGTCGGAGGCGGCCGTAGCGTAATGGTTTCTCCGGGTTTCTCGTATAGTGGCCTTTCTCTTCACCGACCGAGAGCATGCTGAGAGGGAGAGTAAGATGTTGTTTATAATGGGGAAACGCGGTCTCCAATAATAGGGTGACAGTTTGCCCATCGCATTTCGATCACCTCAGCATTCAAATCCCGCTCGTTCTCAAAATCCACCGTGACCCGCTCTTCGGGATCAATCCAACGACGAATGATATCTGCCTTCTCAGGAGATTCCATACCATGGCCTCCCCAATATAGCTGTGCCTGTAAGCTCGACGAGGGAGCATGGTCACCTCAGCTGTCCCCAATACCCAAATTCTCGCATAAAATTGACAGGCTACCTACTAGCGAAAGCTCTAGTCTGGTGCACGAATCCTTCTCCCCCAGACTGATAACACCAGCGGGACCACTGGGCGAGAATGCAGATGCTTACCCCCTGGAAATTTTTACGAGACCGTGGGTCGATCGGCCGACAAACAATCGGGCCCTGTGATCTCCAGTTGAGGGATCGGTGGCCTGGTCGGTTGGGGTAGAATGGGAGGAGGAAAGGGCTCTGGGGGCGTGGGACCCGGTTCCGGAGGAGGAAACGGATCCGGCTTAGGGTTGGGATCCAGCGGGTCAGGACCTGAAGAGTTCGGATTTTTGAACGTCATGATGTCACCACCCCTCCTCGGGGGACTGCTGTCCCTGCCGATAACGCAACGTGCAGGCGTTCTTCGACGATGTTCCAGTCGAGGTTCGAGAAGAACGCTTCGATGTATTGCTTTCGTTCGACGGGTTTATAATCCAGCAGATACGCGTGCTCCCACACATCCATTACCAGCACCGGCACGAAGCCGGCGACATTCCCGTGCTCATGGAGCGTGATCCAGTGGTTGGAAATCCGACCGCTGGAAGGATCCACATTACAAATCGCCCATCCGACACCCCGCATCATGCCGACACTGCAAAAGTCTGCCTTCCATCTCTCAAAGCTTCCAAAGCTCTGGCCTATTGCTTGTCCGAGGCCACCATGGGCGGTCGGGCGATCGCTCCCTCCTCGCCGCAGGTTGCCAAAATAATATTCGTGCAGCACCATGCCGTTATATTCGAAACCTAAACGCCGCGTCAGCTCCGAATAGGCCGGCATTTCTTCCTGATCGACCTTCCCATCACGCATGAACTCGCTCAGCTGGGCACGGAGACCGTTCGTAGCCTTGACGTATCCCTCATATAACCCAAAGTGCAACTGCAAGGTCTGATCTGAAATGCCTGAGAGGCCATACAGATCATAGGACTTGACCAGGTAGATGTCTGATGCCTTCATGGTTCAGTCTCCCCTCTTGCGTTGATGCGAGAGCAAGGAAGTGTCTCGTCCCTCTTCAAAGCCTGGTTCACACTAGCAGCGTGTGCCGATCGGCCCCACTAGGTGAAGCCCTGGCCGTTAGAAAGCTGGGGACTTTCCTAGGCAGGCAGAGGAGAAAATTGTGGTACGGAAAATAGGAGCATGAGCGAGTGGTTTGAGGTCTATGAAAGCCATGCGGACCCTGCTACGCTAAAACGAGGTGGTTCGGAAAATACGTCTCCCTCCCGAGGGACCGACAGAGAATAAAGGAGCACCGTGTCCAAAGCACGACTTGTGATCGCCGACGACCATAGCATTGTCTTGGAGGCCTACCGGCAGCTGCTTGAACCTGAGTACACGGTAGTAGGAACCGCGTCGAACGGGCAGGAACTCTTGGACATTGCGCCCAAGCTCTCTCCGGATGTCATCCTGTTGGATATTTCGATGCCCACGCTGAACGGCTTGGATGTGGCGCAGCAACTCAAAGCGGCAGTCCCCCATGCCAAACTGATCTTTGTGACCATGATGAGCGAGCCCTTTTATATTTCGCAGGCCTTCGCCATGGGCGCATCCGCCTATGTCTTGAAGCAGTCGGCATCCACCGAACTCCTGAGTGCGTTGTCCGCGGCGCTGAAGAATCAACGTTACGTATCACCGCAACTATCGCTCGAAGTGCAGGATGCTATCGAAACACCATGGGTCAAACCGGAGGGATTTTCGTCAAAACTCACGCCGCGACAACAAGAGGTGTTGCAGTTGCTGACGAGAGGTCTTTCGACAAAGGAGATCGCGGACAGCATGCAGGTATCCACGAAGGCTGTAGAGTTTCACAAAGGGAACATTACGCGACGGCTGGGCATTCGCACCACGGCAGAATTGACGCGATTCGCTCTGTCACAAGGGCTGACGAAACTCGATGACCATCATCCCTA
>JAHFEW010000031.1 GCA_023248215.1 Nitrospira sp. | reverse complement strand
CCAATTGTCCGGTCGCTTTAGCGAAGTCGCGCACGCGACGGGGATTCACCACAATCACCGGCCGCGACGCGTCCACCAAGCCGCGCACCAGGGCTCGCTCCAAACCGCCCGTCGCTTCGAGTACCACCAAGGTCGGGGCGAAGGGTTGGAGATGACGGATCAGCGTCGTGATCCCCTGGGCGCTATTGGCAACGGAGAGCCCGGGGCCGAAGGGCCGAACGGCGAGATCCAATTGAGGCTTCGAAATATCAATCCCGATCAAGCGTCGTGTGAGGGTTGTCATACCACCTCCTGAAACTTCGCCCAGCCTTGCCGCCATGCGGGCTTGAAATGGCCCTGGCAACTGTACAGGCTCTGCTGACGGAGGACGTGATGACCTACGCTCGCATACCGTCTTTCAGACCTGAGGAATAAGCGATCTATCACGTCCCGATATTCGTTCATGATACAAGGAATAACGAGCGTCACGTCTGCGCACGCCGGCGAGCCGGTGAGCCGGCCGTGTCTCCGGGGGACCATCGGGCTGTCATCCCTCTTCTCTCCCTCCTTGCCCCAGCACCACTCCGACTGATAAAAGAATGGGTTCCCATCCAGCGACCCCAGGCGACTCCCTAGTCCCTGTCTCGTTGGCAGCCCCCAACAACCCAGAGAAGCTCTATGACCCTGCCGGTTGAGAAATCTGCGTCCGACGAATTGCGGCGAGAAGTGTTGCGACGGCGCACGTTTGCCATCATTTCACACCCGGATGCCGGAAAGACCACGCTGACGGAAAAGTTGCTGCTCTATGCGGGAGCCGTACACCTGGCCGGCGCGGTGCAGGCACGCTCCAGCCAACGTCAAGCGAAGTCTGACTGGATGGAGTTGGAGCAGGCGCGCGGGATCTCGATCACGTCCACCATGCTCCAGTTCGATTATCAGGGTGCGCGCGTCAATCTCCTCGACACGCCCGGACACCAGGACTTCAGCGAAGACACGTACCGCACGCTCATGGCGGTGGATAGTGCGGTCATGGTGCTGGATGGCGCCAAAGGCATCGAGCCGCAAACCAAGAAACTCTTCGCCGTCTGTCGCAAGCGCGGCATCCCGATCCTGACCTTCATCAACAAGATGGACCAGCCGGGACGCCATCCGTTCGACCTGCTCGATGAAATTGAGCGCACGTTGGGCATGACGGCGGTCCCCTTCAATTGGCCGATCGGTGAGGGTTCCGGCTTTCAAGGCGTCTATGATTTTCAAAACCGTCAGGTTTTGTTTTTCCAACGGACAGCGCACAATCAACGTCGCGCGCCGATGACGGTCGAAGCCTTTCCCAATCCGAAACTGGCAGACACGCTCGGCGAGGCCTACGGTCCGCTGCAGGAAGAGATCGGGCTCTTATCCGGCGCGGGCACGTCATTCGATTGCGCCCGCTTTCTCGCGGGCGAACTCACCCCAGTGTTCTTCGGCAGCGCGCTGACCAACTTCGGAGTGGGGCCGTTCCTGGACGCCTTTACCCAGCTCGCGCCGCCGCCCGGCCCGCGCCAAACCGCTCAGGGGCTGGTGCAGCCGACGGATGAGACCTTCTCCGGATTCGTGTTCAAAATCCAGGCGAACATGGACCCGCAACATCGCGACCGCATGGCCTTCCTCCGCATCTGCTCGGGCCGCTTCGAGAAGGACATGATGGTCTATCACGCTCGGTTGGGCCGGAAGATCAGAATGACGCGTCCCCACCGGCTCTTCGGTCGCGATCGCGAAACGATCGACGAAGCCTACCCCGGCGACGTGGTTGGATTGGTCAACCCCGGCCTGTTCACGATCGGCGATACCTTGACCTCGGACCCCTCGCTGACCTTCGATCCCATTCCGCACTTTCCGCCGGAATGTTTCGGCCTGCTGCGCACGCAGGACATTTCCAAGCACAAGCAGTTTCAGAAGGGACTCAAGCAGCTGGAAGAGGAAGGGGTCATGCAGATCTTTTATTCACCGGACCAGGTGCGCCGCGAACCGGTCCTGGCCGCGGTGGGCGAGCTGCAGTTCGATGTGGTCGTGTCCCGCCTGGAGAATGAATATGGGGTGAAGACCTCCGTCGAACGCCTGCCCCATGTGCTGGCTCGATGGATCGTCGGCGATCCCGCCACGATTGCGGCCGTCTATTGGCCGTCCGACACCCTGCGGCTCGTCGATCAGCAAGGCCGCGCCGTCATGCTGTTCGCCACAGAACATCTCCTGGCCTATTGCATCAAGTCCAATCCGTCCATTAAGTTTCAGTTACGGGAAGAAGTGGGGCAGGCAGGGCACTGACGGACAGACGACCACGCCACTGTACTAGGAGCGCAGCAGTGCTCAGGCCAGGCCCGCCCCGATGTTCATCCAAGTGTGTTATAACGAGTCGATATTCCACAAAGGGTCATCCTGGACTCGTGATGTATGGAACGTAAGACGACCACACCTCTTGCTGTCTTTAGCGCCTTAGGCTAACTCAGCCTAGGTGCCTTGCCTGACCTCTTTCATGAATTGACCTCCTGTCTGCTGTCCTACTGGTTGCCGGCATAGGATGGCGGAGGCCACGAGGAAGTGACCAGGATGGCCTCTCGCCCTGCGGCGACCGTCATGACGGGTCTCGGGGCGGGGGGCGCACAGAGACGATGGTTGGCCCGCTCTGTCACCCGGCGCCACTCAGTTGAACCGACGAACATTTCGAGGAGAAGGACCATGCCGAAGGCAAGAACCGCGAAGAATTGCTACTGCTGCGAAGCAGAGGATCGAATCAAGATGACCTTTATGCTGTGCGGCCTGTGCCACCGGCATTTCTGTAGTGCCCATGGCGTCCCTGACCTGGAACAATGCACCAAGTGCCTTGAAGCCAGCGAAGAGACGGAATAGCCCCTACCAGGATGCTGAAAAAGTCTGCCAGCATCGTTCTCGCATCGCTCCGAGACTCAACGTACAGCCCACGGGAAAGGAGCCTGTCTTGGCAGGCTCGGGGTGGGTGGGTAAGAATGATGTGGCTTCGCCTCCAAGACACTGCCGGCTCACCGTCTCGCCGGCGTCCACAGACGTGGCGCTCATTATTCTTCGCGCCGTGGACCTCGCTGCGGCCTTGCCTGGGACAAGGCGCGTCTGGGCGCGCCGAGGGTTGGGCGGGTAAGAAAGCAGCCTTTTTGATCATCCTGTGTAACGGCTTTTCGAACGGCCCTCCGAGCGGCCTACTCGTCAGGCAGTTTTCTTCCGTCGTTTCTTCTTGATGCCCACCATCACGGACACCTGTGCTTGCCGAGATAGCGCCTGATCGATCTTGCTTTCCCCATTGGTCGTCAGAATGACCAATCCCTTGTGGGCCTCAATACGTTGCAACAGATGGGCTGCCCCAGCATCGGCATAGTGACCCGTGCCGCCCTTGCCCGAATGGTGTTTGCCGAACAGCGCATCCGCCTCATCAAAGAACAGGATCGACCCGTTGCGTTCAGCCTCATCAAAGACCCGGTTGATATTCTTCTCGGTTTCGCCAGCGAACCGGCTCACCACTGAAGAGAGATTCACTTTCACCAAATCCAGTTGCAGCTCCTCCACCACCAACTCAGCCGCCTTGTTGCGGCGAAGGGGAGTGGATCCGGATAGCACCACCACCGCGACCGATGGCCGTTTGGCGCGAGTCGTTTTTGACCGGCGCACCGGACCCGCTTTCTTCATCGCGGCTGTCTTCACAGCCTTCTTCGTGATCTTCTTCAGAGCTACGCGCGTTCGGCGCTTCACTTTGCTTCCAGCCATTATTACCTTCCTCTCATAATCAGTACGCTATTAAACCACGCGCCCGCTGCCCGGGCGACGCCATGAGTACCATACTCGCGATGCTCACCGCTTCCGATCGAAGCCGGAATCCCGCCACTTTTCCAGCAATGCGATCCGCCGCTCCAATTGTGGGATCGTGGCCTGATCGACCCGTCCTCCCGTCCGCTTGATCAACTCCGCATTGAGGTGCCGATGATCCATTCCCGTCTTACGTGCCACGGCTCCAACCAGGTCCCGATGTTTATCCCGCAATTTGTCCTTCTGGTCGTGGAGCGCCTCCGCCGGCTCCGCCTGACCTGTCCCTTCTCCCGCCGGATCACCCTCGTCCGCGCCGATCAAGGCATCCAGCCTGGCCACGCCGTTCAACGGAATATATTCCTTCAGCGAGGTGGCCGCCGTGCCGAACAGGGTCCGCTGCACCGCCGGCATGATGTCTTCAAGGACATGATCGCGCTCGACCTTGATGCGCTTCGCATAATGCACCAGCGTCGCATCCTTGGGCAGGTAGAGCCAAGCCCGTTGCGGTTTCGGAACCTTGTCCTGCATGCGCACGAACCGCCCAACGACCTGGCGAAAGTACATCTCCGTCAACACGTTGGTCGCATAGACGCCGACGCGGAGGCGCGGAATATCGACCCCTTCGCTCACCATATTCACTGCCACCAGCCATTGCTGAGTCTTATGGTGGGCAAAGGTCTCGATGGTCTTCGAAGCGGAGGGATCGTCGGACACCGCCACCTGTGCACGCGTACCAGTGATCTTCGTGACCAGCTCCGCCACCTGCCGTGCATGGTCCTGATTCATCGTCACGATGAGCCCGCCCGCATCCGACTGCTCCTGTTTACGCAGCCGCTGCAACTCGGCATGGGCATCGCTTAACACCGGCCCCAACCAACTCTCCTGGAGCAGGGCCGTCTTGAGCCGCTCCCGCTGGCGTTCGAAGGTCAACCCATCTTCAAACGTCGCCCGATGCTCACGCCCCTCCGACAACCAGGTCAACTCGCCCTCGTAACTCGGAAAGAGAATCGGCCGGCACACCCCGTCCTTGATCGAATGCGAATACCCGTAGGTGAAATCCGCCTGGCTTTCGCCCTGCTCGTACCGCACGTAGGGGATCGGGTTGTTGTCCGAACGAAAGGGTGTGCCGGATAGCGCCAGGCGGAACACCGCTTCGCCAAAGGCTTCTCGCAGCGCCTTGCCCCAATCCTTACCGTCGCCGGCGTGGTGCAACTCGTCGAGAATGACCAGGGTTTTTCGGCTGCGGCAGGCCCGCCGGAACACCTCCGGCGCCAAACAGACTTGCTGATAGGTCACCACTGCGCCGTGATAATCGCGCGCCTCGCAAGCCTGCTCATTCGACAACGCAGGATCCAGCTGAATACCCACCTGCCCGGCCGCTGATGCCCACTGCGTCCGTAGATGGTTCGTTGGGCAGATCACGAGCACCCGACTGGCCGCCCGATCAGCCAGGTATTGATGGGCGATCCGGAGCGCAAAGCGTGTTTTACCTGCGGCAGGCGTCGCCGTGACGAGATAGTCGGCGCGTTTCTGCGCCACCACGTCCGACACGGCGCGGGCCTGCCAGTCGCGCAACAACGCTTTCCAAGGCAAGAGGGTCACGCCCGCCTCATCACAATTGTTCTCCGTCGCATTTAGTCACCTGGCGTTCCGCACTCCACACCCTGATGCCTCACCCATCTGCCACCTGCCATTCGCCATTAGCTATCAGTTCCCTGGCTCCCGCCATCAGCCCTATGCCATCAGCTGTACTCCGCAGGCTCATACGTCCGGGGTAATCTGCGCAGGGTGTGTTTCTGGCTAGGATGGTGACGAGGGGTGCCGCGCGCCCTGCCGACACAAGCCGGCAATCAAGAGGCAGGCGACGACTGCACAGGTGAGACTCATCATGGGTGTGCGGGATGGTATCGCAAAAATCGCCGGGCAACAAGGGGTCAAGAACGTTCTCGAGTGCACAGGGCAAAATATACAACTCGATGTTTCTGCTCGACACAGCATCGAACTTTGTGAGCACAAAGGAATAGGTAAAGGAAATCGCGTTGTATGGAACGATTGCGTCACCATGCGAAGGATCACCTTATGATCGGCCGCTATAAGACTAGATAAGCTGCTAAAATCACAGCACCTTATGCCGGATAGCACAACCTCGCAATTCACCGACATGAGAGGTCGGACGATGCTCCCATCAACCTCCATCACCCGATATGTCTTCCTCACGGCTCTATTCGTTGCTGTTGCTGTATCCGCAGACTATCAGTTCGGGACACCGAAGGGTGAGGAAGGCACACGCATTTTTGCGGCGACGGAACATCCGAACTATACGGGACAGTTCCGGGTTTCAGGAAATCGAGCCACGTTCATCGGGAGCATGCAGGACCAATCACCCTGGGATCATTTGGACTATGCGGGGAACCGGTTACACGAAGGTCGCGGCCGAATCGACATCGAGGTCAACGAACGAGCCAATACGGGACAGGTCATCGCGGAATTTCAGGAAGGGGCAGATCACTATCGAATTGTGTTTGATCGATTCATGGCTGCGCAGCCCTTTCAGAGCGGCGGGATCGCGACCCGCGTGTATGAGCATGGTGATTCCGGGAACGGAGATCCCCTCTACCCTAAAACGTGGCTGTATTTAGCCGGCTGGGGCCGAGCCGATCTCTTGAAGAATGGCCAGGTCCTCTACAAGGACTATGCAGCCCATTTTATGGTGATGGAGCGTTCTCGGGATCCAGGAACCCACCAAGTCCGGTATCCGATGAAGAGGGACCTTCCCGGCGGTGAGACGGACCCGGCAGGGATGGAGATCGATTTATGGGTACGGTCGAAAGAACAGAATACACAAAACTTTCCTCCCTTCGAAACATTCGTGCATCTCTATTGGGAGGAGGTGACGTGGCATTGATGTTTTCGATCGCACAGAGGCTCGTCCACGTCCGGTTCCGCTCTCTTACCTTAGGCTTAAGCCTCGTTATGTTCGCTGGGCTCGGGACTGCTGAGGTCTCGCCCACTCAATCCTGGAGTTTTGATGAGGATCAACCCAACTCCCTGCCGGCCGGTTTCCAGGTCGGCACCCTATTCGACGGTCGTCCCGCTGGAGAATGGAAAGTCGTGGCCACCACCAAGGCCAAAAGTCCGTCCCATGTCTTGGCCCAGCTCCAAAACAAAGGCGCGGAGCATGCCTATAAATTGGTCTTGATCGACGGAACCCAGTCGTCGGACATGGATGTCACGACGTCGTTCTTTGCTGTGGACGGAAAAGCGGATATGGGTGGCGGCATCGTCTGGCGGGCGGCGGATGACCGGCACTACTATTTAGCGCGAGCCAATCCGTTGGAGCAGAATGTACGTATGTATCGCGTGGTCAACGGGGTGCGGCACATGCTCCAGAACTTGGATCACATCATTGAAGTAGGCAAATGGCACAGGCTGCATGTCGTCGCGAAGGGATGCCGCCTGCAGGTCTATTATGATCAACACCCTGTCTTTGACCTGTGTGATGACAGGTTCAAAGAGGGTAGGATCGGACTGTGGACGAAGTCGGATGCTGTGACCTATTTCGATGAGCTCCGGCTGGTGATCCATAAATAATCTCATGAAGCGACATCTTTAGCTGCCCTCGTAACACAACGCGCTTGTAAGGCGTTGGTAACTGTTTCGCTCTTGAACCAGATCCCGCCTGGGTCTCATACTTGTTTCCTCTCTATCATGTACTCGCCACACGACGAGAGCGCCCAACCCCTCCATGGCCTGGAAGCCGATGCCGCCCTGCGCGCAATTCTCCAGGGCACCGCAGCGGAAACAGGCCACGGGTTTTTTGCCGCGCTGGTGCAGAACCTCGCCAATGCCTTACACACCCATGGAGCCTGGGTGACGGAATACTTCCCTGAGAAGCGCCGCCTCCGCGCGCTCGCCTTCTGGATGGACGGGCAATGGGTCAAGGATTATGAAGTCGATGTCGCCGGCACCCCTTGCGAGCGCGTCATCGATACCGCCCGGCTGGTCCACTTTCCCGACCGCGTTCTGGAGATCTATCCCCACGAGGAAGAACTCAGGCAGGCCGGCGCGGTCAGCTACTTGGGTGTGCCGTTGCAGGACACAAATGGAATTATTCTCGGCCACATGGCCGTCATCGACCGGCGCCCGATTCCGGAAGAACCGCGGGTCTATGCGATTTTTCAGATTTTCGCTGCGCGTGCTGCGGCGGAACTCAGGCGGCTGCGGGCGGAAGCCGACGTGCGGGAGCGGGAGGAAACCGTGGGCCGCCTCCTCAGCAGCGCGATGGATGCCATCATCGAGTTGGATGAGCAACTCCGGATCACGCGCGTAAATCCCGCCACCGAGAAGGCCTTCCACTGCCAGAGCGCCAAGATGGTGGGGCAGAATTTCCGGCAGTTCGTGAACCCGGACGACGCCGTTCGCCTGACCAGTCTCATTGCCGAAGTCGACGCCCTTCCAGAAGGTCAGCGATCCCTCTGGATTCCCGGCGGACTCACGGCCTGCTGTCCCGAAGGGTCGTCGTTTCCCGCCGAGGCCACACTCTCGCGCTTCGAGTTGCATCACCGGACATTTACGACGGTGATCCTCCGCAATGTACGCGACCGAGTCGAGGCGGAGCAAAAGATTCAGTCGCTCACCACAGAAACGGAGTTGTTGCGGGAAGAGCTCCAGGCCCTGCATCACGACGGCGCGCTGATCGGCGAGAGCCCGGCGCTGCGACAGGTCTTACGGGACATCGCGCAAGTCGCCCCGACGGATGCCACGGTCCTGATCATCGGCGAGACCGGCACAGGAAAGGAGTTGGTGGCCCGCGCCATCCACCGGGCGAGCCACCGGCGCGAGCGGCCGCTGATCACCGTGAACTGTGCGGCGATTCCCGCCACCTTGATCAAGAGCGAATTCTTCGGCCATGAACCGGGGGCTTTCACCGGCGCGACCAAGAAACGCGAAGGCCGCTTTGCGCTGGCCGACAAGGGCACCATCTTTCTCGACGAGATCGGCGAACTCCCGCTCGACTTGCAAGCCAAACTGCTTCGCGTGTTACAGGAAGGCGAGTTCGACCCGGTCGGCAGCTCCCACACGAAGAAGGTGAACGTGCGCGTGCTGGCCGCGACGAACCGCGATTTATCAAAGGCCATCCTGAATGGGCGGTTCCGCGAGGATCTTTTCTACCGCTTAAACGTGTTTCCCCTACGACTGCCACCCCTGCGTGAACGCGGCGATGATGTGGTTCGCCTGGCCTCGGCCTTCGCCCAGCGGTTTGCGCGGGGCATGGGCCGCTCGATCGCCCCCTTGACCGCCGAATGCGCGCGACGACTGAAGGGGTATAGTTGGCCCGGCAATGTACGGGAACTGCAAAATGTAATCGAGCGAGCCGTCATCACCGCGACCGACGGCAGGCTGAACCTGGATCGCGCCCTACCGGAGGATCCATCGTCAGCCCCCGCGCCCGAACGGCGGAACGAGATCACTTCGGATACGATTCGCACGGCGAAGGAACTCGAAGCTCAGGAACGGGCCAATATCGTGCGCGCGCTCGACGCGACCAATTGGACCGTATCCGGCGAAAAGGGCGCGGCGAAGCTGCTCGGCCTCAATCCCTCCACCCTTTCCTCACGTATGAAGACGCTGAATATTCAGAAGCCCCGCTGACAGGTTGCTGAAAAAACCCGCCAGCTTTGTTCTCGCGTCACGCGGAGGCTCAACGTACGGCCGTGGGAAAAGAGCCTGTCCCGGCCGGGCTCGGGGTGGACGGGTAGGAATGAGACGCTTCGCCTCCCAGACACTGCCGGCTCACCTCCTCGCCGGCGTCCACAGACGTGGCGCTCATTATTCTTCGCGCCGTGGACCTCACTGCGGCCTCGCTGGACGGACTTTTTCAGCAACCTGTGGGGATACATTGCGAGACACTGCTCCTCTCCCTCTCGTCATTGCCCACTCGATTCACGATTCATCCTCCTCCACTCACGAGATTTCAGGATCTGTCTCGTGAGATTTCGCAAACCCCGAAATGTCGTGAATCCCTGCTTTCCCATTCTCCTCACCTAACTCACTGAATTTCCGTCATCTCACTCGTTCTGCAGCGCTGGCATCGATTCTGCTGCAGTGATATGCATCGATTCATTCACGATTCACCTTTAATCAGGAGCAGCGCGATGAAGACCATTCACGACTTAGGCTGGTGGTACTGGGTCCTCACGGTCGGCCTACTCAGCCTGGGCCTCTTGGGTTGGCCTGCCGGAATCTGGTTCGCGATGACACTCTGTATGGTCCAGCTCTGGCACGTGGTTTGGCTTACCCGCGATATCACGGCCTTTCCCGTGCAAGTTCGGGTCGCCTACCTGGTTCTTCTGATGGCGGGGCTGTGGGAGCCGCTCCAGTGGATTCATTGGATGCAACTCGCCGGAACGACGGCGCGGATACTGGTCGGCTATTGCCTGTTGGCGCGAACCCTGTCGCTCGCCCCCTGGAATCGCTGGCAGCCGCTATCGCTGGATCTGATCACGCGCACGTTCCTCTCGCTACAGGCGGCCGTGCCGCCCTGCGGCGAAGTGTTTCGCCGGATGTCGCTCGAGCGGGTGCATGGATGAACTGGGAATCGTTCTGCCGGAATGCCGACCGGCTCTTGTTTCGGCAACTCATCATGAACCAACACAACCATCAAGAAGGAGAGTGCATCATGTCACAGACAACCATGAGCGGAGTCATCAACGGAGTGGACGTGGACCGGATGGGCGCGACGACCCAGGCGGTGCAGAGCAACCCGAGCCTGGCTACATTCCAATTCCGCGCGGCCAATCAATGGATCGGCGGCGGCTACAATCGCTCGACCATCAAGAGTTTCTACGGCGCCGGACAGGAGGATATGACCCGCACAACACCCTTCGTGCTCGACGCCGACAAGCCGGCGGTCCTGCTCGGCAAGGACCAAGGAGCGAGTCCCGTGGAGTATGTCCTGCATGCATTGGCCGCATGCTTGACCACCTCGCTCGTGTATCATGCCGCGGCACGCGGCATCTGCTTGGAGTCTGTTGAATCGTACTTAGAGGGGGATCTGGATCTCCAAGGTTTCCTCGGCATTTCCGACAAGGTTCAGCGGGGCTACAAGCAGATTCGGGTGCAGTTCACGGTGAAGTCAGATGCGTCGCCGGAACAATTGCAGGAACTGACCAAGTATTCGCCGGTCTACGACATCGTGTCCAATCCGGTGCCGGTGTCGATCACGATCACTACGCAACCAACTGTATGATTTCGGTCCGCGTCCGGGACCTCCTGGATGCGGAACGCCAAACTAAGGAGGACGCAGTCATGAAACGTATCGTTGCATTCAGCTATGGGACTCTGTGCTATCTCCTGTCTCTCGCCACCTTTCTCTATGCCGCTGCCTTCATCGGGAACATCGGCCTGTCCCGCACCATCGACGGCGAGGCGACCGAGCCGTTCTGGCTGGCCTTGCTCATCGATACGCTGCTCTTGGGTCTTTTTGCAGTCCAACATAGCGTGATGGCCCGTCCGGCATTCAAACAGTGGTGGACCAGATTTGTCCCGAAGCCTGTCGAGCGCAGCACTTATATGCTCTTCTCCAGCCTGGCTCTGCTGCTGCTCTTTCATAGCTGGCAACCGATGGGGGGCAGCCTGTGGGACGTCCGCGATCCGATCCTCCGCGGAACGATCTATGGTCTCTATGCCGGCGGCTGGCTCCTGCTCTTCGTGGCGACGTTCCTGATCAATCACTTCGACCTGTTTGGCCTGCGGCAGGTGTGGCTCTACCTTAAAGGCCTGCCCTATACGCCGCTGGAGTTCAAGACGCCCGGTCTCTATCGCTATGTGCGCCATCCGCTGTATGTCGGCTGGCTCTTGACCTTCTGGGCCACCCCGACGATGACCGCAGCCCATCTGGTCTTCGCGATTGCGACGACGGCCTACATCCTGATCGCCATACGGTTCGAGGAGAAGGATCTGGCAGACGTGCACGGGCCTGCCTATGAGGTCTATCGCAGACAGGTGCCGATGCTCGTTCCAGGCCTCCGTCCGTATGGAACGGGGGATCTACGTGCGAGGACCGTGAGAGTGGCGTAATACACCGGGGCAGATGTGCGGTTTCGGCCGCCCATCTGTCTCCCTTCTTCGAAAAAGAGGCAGGACCATGCGGCTTTCAATCAGCTCCGACCATCCCCACGCAGAACGACCGTCGACCTGGTGGTCGCGTGTCGGCGTCGCCGGCTTCACGTTTTTTCTATTGAAGGGTATCCTGTGGCTTCTCGCTCCGGTTCTGTTCGCTCTCAGGCAATAGCGGAGCCTCCCCTTCTGGTCCTTCTGAAGGCGCACGTTGCGCGAGCACAGGAACCGACTAGACCGCCCATCAACTTTCCTCTTTTTCTCTGCCATCACTTCACGTACCCTTTTCGCTCGTATGGGTCAACACGATGGTCTCCTCAAGCCCGGCACACTGTGGTCCACCCTGCTAGAACGAACGGCGCATGCCCGCCGCTACGGGGCGATCCAGTCCATCCCCACGACGTCGGAGGTAATCGAGCAGGGCGGCGTAGCATTTCAGGTGCGCATCCTCACGGCCCTGGCAAAGAAGGAGGAGGCAAAGGCCGCACAGCCGACCGCCAACCCCTTTCTGCCCTACGATCCCGATCTGTTCCTGGCGGAGATCTCCCCGACCCATGTCGCCTTGCTGAACAAATTCAATGTGGTCGATCAACATCTCTTGATCGTCACGCACGCCTTCGAGCCTCAAGAGGCGCTGCTCACTCGCGAGGATTGCGCGGCGCTGCTGATCTGCCTTGCCGAGATCGACGGATTGGGCTTCTACAATGCCGGACGAATCGCCGGGGCCAGCCAGCGTCACAAACATCTCCAGCTGATCCCCCTTCCCGCTTCAACCGAACCCCGACTTCCGATCGAGCCGCTGTTGCACTCCGCGCGGATGGTCGGCGCCACCGGCCTGGTGCCCGGCTTGCCGTTCTTGCATGCCTATGCCCCCATGGATCTAGAATGGATCGACGCGTGGAAGGAAGGCGCCTCGTCGTTGCTCGCCTGCTATCTTTCGCTGCTCCGCGCCGTGGGCTTGTCCGCCGAGGCGCCCGCGGCTGCGTATAACCTGCTCGTGACTCGGCAGTGGCTGTTGCTGGTGCCCCGGTCCGAAGAATATTTCGAGGGTATCTCTATCAATGCGCTGGGCTTCGCCGGAGCTTTGCTGGTGAAAGACGCTGCGCAGCTTGCCTTACTGCGGAAGCACGGTCCCATGACCGCGCTTCGGCGCGTGGCGTTGTCTCAGAAATCGTGATCGTGTGATGTGTGAACATAGGAGGAGAGTGATGATGCGTGTTGTACCTGCTTTCATTGTGGCATTGATCATCGTTGCCGGTTTCGTGTCCGGCTGCATTCCGCGTCACCCTCCGCACACTCCTCAGCCCATGCCCGAAGCCCTCAACCAAGAGGTAAGCCCATCTGATCCACCCCAGCGGGGACACCGCATTACGGACATGCCGAGACGTGCCAGTAGCCCGGGGGAGGGCTTTCCGATTTTCCCCGCTTTGTCTTAAGAGGAGCAGTCAGACGGTCCTTTTGCGCGCATCGGACGCGCACTGCTTCATCGTGCGCGTTCCGCGAGGTCCACGGCGCGAAGAATAATGAGCGCCACGTCTGTGGACGCCGGCGAGGCGGTGAGCCGGCCTTGTCTACATGAGCCCCTCGGCCCGCCCTCTCTCGCTCAATCTCTACTATCGAACAATCTCACCGCCACCTTTTGCCCCTTGATGCGCGTCCGTCCCAGGGCCTCGATGATCTGCCGGGCCGCCTCTTCCTGCACATCCACCAGGGAAAATCGCTCTTCGACTTCGATCGCGCCGATCATGCGCGAAGGCACACCCGCTTCATTCGCAATGGCGCCGACCAGATCGCCGGGCCGGATGCCCGCCGCCCGCCCAGCCCCGACATAGACCCGCACGGTTCCGGCCGCCCGGCCACCGCGACCAGCACCTCCTCGCGGCGCACGCGCACGATCCCCCTGCGGACCGGTCGATCCGTAGGAGGGACGCGAAGGCCGATAGGGCTCCGGCGCCCTGGTCGACACCGCTGGAATCTCTTCCTCCGCCCGCTCTCCACCATGCGAACGGTAGACCAGCTTGATCGCCGCCGCAGCGATATCCGCCGGGTCAGCCGACCCAGCGAGCGCCTGAACGACCCGGCGAAAATCTTCCAACTCGCCGGCCTCCAAGGTTTCTTGAATGGCGGTTTTCGTCCGCTCCAGGCGTTTGGCCAAGAGATCCCCGAGGGACGGCACCGGGGCAATCGTGATTTTTGCTTTGGTATGTTGCTCCACGCTGCGCAACAACCGTTGTTCGCGCGGCTCGACAATGGTCATCGCCGCACCTTCTCGTCCGGCCCGGCCAGTCCGTCCGATACGATGGACGTAGACCTCCAGTGACGAGGGAAGGTCGTAATTGATCACGTGCGAGACGGAAGGAATATCCAACCCACGCGCTGCCACATCGGTGGCCACCAGGAGTTCGGTTTGCCCGGAGCGAAAGGCCTGCATGACGCGATCCCGCTGGACCTGGCTCATGCCGCCGTGAATGGCCTCGGCGCGATACCCGCGACTGTTCAGCGCCGCGGTGACTTCGTCGACTTCCAAGCGCGTTCGGCAAAAGACGAGGGCGGACTTGGGTGTGGCGATGTCCAACACGCGGGCCAACGCCGACACCTTATGCTGCCGCGCCACCACATAGGCAATCTGCTGCACGCGCGGGGCCGTTCCCGCCTTCACCGGCTCACGAGCGATCGTCACGTCAACCGGATTCTTCAAATGTCGGCGTGCGATGGAGGCAATCCGCGGCGGCATAGTGGCCGAAAACAACGCGGTCTGTTTGGACGCCGGTGTCTGTTCGAGAATGGCATCGAGGTCGTCGGCGAAGCCCATGTCGAGCATTTCGTCCGCCTCGTCGAGCACCACAACCTGAAGATCGGCGAGTTTCAACGTCTTGCGGCGAAGATGATCCAAGGCTCGTCCCGGCGTTGCCACAATGACTTCGACCCCGCGCCGGAGCGCCTGCAGTTGCGGTCCCATGGCCTGACCGCCGTATAGGGCGAGCACGCTGATCCGCAGTTCCTTGCCATAGCGTTGCACCGCCTCACTCACCTGCACGGCCAGTTCCCTGGTCGGCACCAGGACAAGCGCTGTGGGCCGCTGCCGCGGGCCGTGAGCAATGCGCTGCAACAGCGGCAAGGCGAACGCTGCCGTTTTGCCGGTTCCCGTGGCGGCCTGGCCCAGCAGATCACGCCCCTCCAAGAGCGGGGGGATGGCTTCGCGCTGGATCGGGGTGGGCTCTTCGTAGCCCAAGGCTTCGAGGGTCGTGAGGAGCGAGGCTTCCAACCCGAGCGCGGCAAAGCCGGGAGAGAATCCTTTCGCCGCGGGTTCCGTCTGCGAATGCGTCGTGCTGTGTTTCATGAGGTGGGATAGACCTTTCTTGGTGGTACTAGCAGGCTGTTCAAAAACTGCGGCTTTTTCAGGCTCCTGCTAGGTTCTCATGCCGGCGGGCCACATCGATTCCAGCTCGGGGAATTTCTTCTTGTAATCGTCGTGACTCGTGCGAATCACCTTGAGCGCCTCGTCGCGCCCATACATGCTCGTAATCTCGACCTTGTGATGCGTAGACCCCGGCGCATGTTTGTATGTCAGAAAATAATGCTGCAGGCGGTCGAGGAGCGTCATCGGGCAGTCTTTGAGATCGGTATACGTTCCATAGACCGCATCGTCTCGCATGACCGCGATGATCTTGTCGTCCGCTTCGCCGCCATCCGCCATGCTCAGCCCGCCGATAGGGAGGGCCGTCAGCAGAATATCGCTATGCGGAATCGTCTTCTCGGTCAGCACGCAGATATCGAGAGGATCGCCGTCTCCGATCATGCCTGGCCGGTTGGCGCGCTGCCCGAAGAGCTTGGCCACGCCCTCGCCGCAATAGGTTTGTGGGATCAGTCCGTAATACACCGGGCAGAAGTTCGAGAACCGTTGCGGCCGGTCCACCTTGAGGAATCCGCTGGCTTTATCGACTTCATACTTGACCGTGTCGGTGGGCACAATTTCTATGTAGGTCGTCACCACCTCGGGCGCATGGTCGCCGATGGACACCCCGTGCCAAGGATGCGCCTTGAACATGAGGCTCATCAGTCGTTGCGCCGCGTCGATTTCCTTCTTACTCATCCTATGACATTCCCCCTATAGATCCCCTCGGAACCGACGGTCTGACGATCGTGCGATCCGGCAAGGTCTGAAGTGATTGTACGAAATACCGATCGTGAAACAAGAACAACGGGCTGGAGAAACAGATAGTTTATAACACATCACCGCAGAAGGAAACAGCAGGCTCGCCGGAAGTTCAGGCTGAAGGGCTGCTCAACGGCATGAATTTCATGACCCAGGAGAGTATGCTGAGACTTTTACTGACGAAGAGGTGATCTCGCTATGGATCCCATAAAATATCTTCTCATCGGTGGCGGCCTCGCAGCCGGCCAAGCGGCCAAACAGCTACGGCAACTGGACGCGCGGGCCACCATCACATTGGTGGCGGAGGAGCCGCATGTGCCCTATGATCGCCCTCCGCTCTCGAAGGACTTTCTTCGCGGCGAGCTGGCTCAGAACCGACTTTTTTTCGATGAGCCCCTGTTCTTCGAGACCCAGAAGATCGATCTGAAACTAGGCACAACGGTCGCGAAGCTCGACCTCGCGACCAAGACGGCAGAGCTTTCGAACGGCCAGACGTTGCGCTTCGACAAGGCCTTGATTGCGACGGGCGGCAGACCCGTGCACTTGAAGCTTCCGGGGGCCGACCTCCCTGCGGTTCATTACCTTCGAACCTTGAACGATTCCATGTCCCTCGCCGCCGATGCCACGCCGGGCTCGGTCGCGGTGCTCATCGGCGCCGGATTCATCGGGTTGGAGGTCGCGGCTTCATTGACTCAACGCGGGGTGCAGGTCACGGTCGTCGAGACGGGTCCGCACATCTGGCCGCGCTTTGCCGACGAGGCGCTCGCCCGCGTCATCCAGGAGCACTGCACCGCCAAGGGTGTGGCATTTCGCACCGGCGAGTCCGTCACGGAGATCCAGCGGCAGAACGAGCGGTTCTCGGTCCTCCTGAAATCTGGAGCCGTCTTGCCCTGCAACTTCGTCTGCATCGGCGTCGGGATCCTCCCCAACGTGGAACTGGCCCAACAGGCAGGACTCACCGTCGAGAACGGCATCGTCGTCGATGAATATTTGCAGACCTCGCAGCCGGACATCTATGCGGCCGGGGATGTGGCGAACTATGTCGATCCCCTGTTCGGAAAGCGCCGTCGGGTTGAACATTGGGGCCATGCCGAATATAGCGGCCAGCTCGCCGCCCACAACATGGCGGGTGCGCGCCGACCCTACGATCTGTTGACCTATGTGTGGTCCGACATCTTCGACCTGCATCTCGAATTCGCCGGCGATGAACAGGAGCACGACCAGATCCTGCTCCGTGGAAAGTTGGAAGACCTGTCTTGCTTCATGCTGTACCTCAAGCACCACCGACTCACGGCCTACTTCGCCATCAACGCGAACAACAAGGACCTTCCGCCCCTGCAGCAGCTCATCAAGAGCAAAAAAGATCTCTCCGGCCAAGAGACGGCATTACAGGACCACACCGTGCCGCTCAAGAGTCTGCTGGCATCCTAGCAGAAGGAGAACAAGAGCTCATGGCTTAGAGCTTATGGCAGGAGCGTGAAGCGTCTCTTGTTCTGTTCGCTACGCCTCTGATCCTGGCTATCGGCCATTAGCTCCTATCTTGTGGCCATGTGCTCCTGCTTCACACCCGCTCTCAAGAATGGGCCCTCGGTCGCCGATAAGAGGCGTAGCGGGAACACAAGCCGACGCGTAATCTTCCCACGATTCCCGCTCACGAGAGCAGCCCATGTCGCAACCAGGTTCCAACGGCGCCGCCGAAATGTCTCCTTCTGTTGCACCGACAAGCACCGTCACGCAGCCGACGGTGCGCGCCTTCATGTCGACACGCGTCGTGACCGTCACCATGGACGATTCCCTCGCGCGAGTGCAGGACCTGTTCAATGAATTTCATTTCCATCACCTGCTGATCGTGCAGGGTCGGGAATTGCTCGGCATCATTTCAGATCGTGACCTGCTGAAGGCCCTCAGTCCCTACGTCGGCACGATCTCAGAAACGGATCGCGACCGGGCCACCCTCAACAAACGCGCCCATCAAATCATGAGCCGGAAACTCATCACGGTCGAAACCGACACGACCGTGGAGGCGGCGGCACAGTTGCTGCTTGAGCATCGCATCTCCTGCCTCCCCGTCGTCACCACGGACGGGCAGCTCGAAGGCATCGTGACCTGGCGGGACCTTCTGCGCAAATATCTGCGGCACAAGACCGCTGAGCGATGATCGATCCGGGCAGACGGAACCCTTGCGGTTACGCTTCCAGGCGCGGATAGCCCCTGTCGCCCTGTTCATCCCCGCTGTCGCACAAGAGCTGGCCTAAGAGATATCCGCCGGCGGCATGAATGTCGTCTCCGTCAAATCACACGTCCAGCGCATTCTTGCCTCTCCGGCCACCATTCACTTTGCCGTCGCCACCCTCTACAATCACGTCCGATGCGCTCTCTTGTCTGTTACATCGCCACCACCCTGGACGGCTACATCGCCGGGCCACAGGGAGAGATCGACTGGCTCTTCACGGACCAGGACTACGGATACACTCAGTTCTTCGCCGGAGTGGATACCGTCGTCATGGGTCGAAAAACCTACGATCTTTGCCTCACTTTTGGTGAATACCCCTACCCGAACATTCCAAACTACGTGTGGTCACGAACTTCTCGCGACAGGAACAATACCGCCACGTTTGTGTCCGGCGATGCCGCAGAATGGCTGGACGATCTGAAACGTAGAGAGGGCCAGGCTATCTGGCTCGTCGGAGGAAGCGCGTTGGTAGGGGAAGCCATCGCACACGATTTGCTCGATGAACTGATTGTATCGGTCCATCCGATCGTGCTCGGCGACGGGGTCCCGCTATTCCCCCGCGGCCTGCCTCGGCGGCAGTTTCAATTCGTCACCGCCCAGTCGTTCAGCTCCGGCCTCGTGCAGCTGACGTATCGCAAAACCAGCTGACGCAGCCAACCGTGCCGGGCGCGAGAATCTGTCGCGGACAGCAACGCTGGGGCCACGCCTGGGCAGCCAGGGGCGGACGAACCGCCACCTGACTGCCTGAGACCGGCCTCCGATGCGTCTCGGAGTAAGACAGACGTTGAGCATGGGGGAGACTGAGATCGCTGAACCTCCCCCGGTCACCGCCTCAGAACTTCTTCGGAAACTGAGTAGCCAGCGCCTCGGTGAGGGCATCCGCCACCACATAGATGTGCTGCTTCATCCCTTGCCACGTGTCGGCCTCGTGTGCGTAGTCGCCGTCTTTCAACTGCTGAAATTGCGTGATGTGATGGGCCGCATGGGCCATGAGCAGGCCCATCAAGGTATCCTTGGGCAAATATGGATTTGCGCCGCTGAGGAACGTCGAGATCTCAGCCGCATTCGCGGTGAGCGCCTTGACGGCCGCCTCTTGTTGACTTGCAGACCCGGCGACGGTCGCGTCCAAATGATCACGAATGGCACCATAGTGGCCGGCCAGAAGCGTGAAGAGCTTGTCGGAGGCCGGCTTTCCATAGAACGGCTCAATGGATCGGGCAATCTGCTCGGCGTTGGCCACCACACCCGTTTCGGCCACGCTTCTCGCAGACGCATTCTTGTCCATCGTCGCCACGGCCACATTCCGAATGGACAAGATATGGCCCAGCCAGAGATCCCGAAGGACGGCCTTGGTTTCCGCCACCTTGATGGGTTTCGCCTGAGAGGCCTGGGGTGCTGCGGCAGTGGGCGAGTCGGCACTGTGCGCACAGGCGATCGGAGACAACAACAGCACGAACACAGACAACGCACGAAATGTATGACGCATGGTACAGACTCCTTTGTTCAAATACACAGACAACAGGCAGTGAACTCACCTCACTCACAAAACCAGCCGGCGCCTATACCATCAGCCACCTCCCCTGGAAAGGATGAACAGGTCCGGTCAGCCACAGCCGACCGTAGCAACGATGGGTAAGGATAGTGAACGGGAGCGATTCTGTAAGTTAGCGGGATAACACTGAAGGCGAAAAAGGTTTAGAGCCCGGCTTCGTTGAGACTTGCGGAGGATTTCTCAGAGGAAAGCAGATACCGTTCAAGGTCGGCTCGACGAAGAAGAAGCCCATCCTTGCGCGCATAGGTGATGAGCCCCTGGTCGCGCAGCTGATTCAGGAGGGTCGACACGACTTCACGACGAGCGCCGATCATCTGGGCGAGATCGTCCTGCCGAAAATAATAGGTCAGCCGGATCCACTCGCCGTCCGGCACACCGAATTCGTCGGCCAGCCGGGCCAACGTACGAACCAGGCGCTCCATCGTGCTGCTGAACGACACCGTTTGGATCTGTTCGTATGCCGCGGAGAGTTGCTGCGCGACGTTGGAGAGAAACAGCAGCATGGCCGGACGACTGCCCTGAAGATGGGCCACGAATTCATCGAAGCTCAATTCGACGATTTCGCTGTCTTCCATCGCGACCGCCTGTTCGCGCCGCTCGCCGGTGCAGTGGCAGAGTTCACCGAACACCTCCCCGGCCTGGTGCAGACGCAAAATAAGTTCGCGCCCCTCCTCGGTCAGGGATGTCAGTTTTACTAAACCCAGGCGGAGAAAAAAGACACTCTGCGCGGAGTCGCCAAGCCCGTACACGAGCTCGCCCTTTCCCACAGGACGCCCGGGCCTGTTCATGAGTTGCTCGCAGAGCTTGCCGCGAAAACAGCTCGACAGCGCCTGGCACTGCCGGTGGTCCGCAATATTCATCGCCGTGTGAATCATGTGCCCCTCGCGATTCACGCATTCTACAGAGATGAGGGAGCAAATGACCAGTCCCCGGAGCAGGCCACGGCAAATCGGCCGCAGAAGCAGCACTCGCCGGATTCCCTCCCCCTATCCCTTCAACCAGGCATGGCGCAGCACAGCCCTGGAGGGCTATGATACAGGCGGCCGTGTGAGACAATGCAGGCAGGGCGGAACTGGTCATGACCACTGCTTCCCACAGGACGCCGAGGCGAGAACAGCAGGTTGGAATGGTCCTCATCGGAACGCTATGCGTCGTCGCCTCGCTGATAGGCAGCTCACTCATATGGGCAGGCTCGACGTCCGACAGCAAGGCGGGCGACGGACCGGCTGATGCGGAACCGGGCCGAGCGATTTTCAACGGCAAGGGCCTGTGCTCCACCTGCCATGGAGTCGATGGCTACAGAGACCGGCTTCCTGCGCATCTCAGCCAGAATACCCGCGAGAACATCGCACACCTCAATCCGGCACCACCCGACCTGAGGCAGGCGGCCGCGCTCACCCTCACCACCGACAAACAACGATTCGAGGCGATCAGGCACGGACACCTCCGCACCGCCATGTATCCGCTGTCCAAGGAGACCCTCCCCGACGAAGAGATTCTCGCGCTCCTGCCCTACCTCGCCTCAATTCGCGGCACGGTCTCGTCTCCCGCCTCAGTACCGGAACCTGAGACCTCGCTGCGGGGCGATGCCAAAAACGGGCGGCAGCTTTATCATGAGGTCGGCGGCTGCGCCGTCTGCCACGGCATCGAGGGACATCTGAATCGAAGACCGCCGACATCGGCCGATTTGGCCAAGAAACTCGACCGACTTCCCGCGCCACCTGCGAACCTGAGAGACCCGGCCAAGCTGAAGTCGCAGAACGACGAGGACCGCTTTCGCTCCATCAAGCTCGGCCACCCGGGCACCGCGATGTATCCGAAGAATCTCCTCCGGGATGAAGACATCCGCGACCTCATCGCCTACCTCAGCACCCTCCGTAAAAAAGGCCGGTAGCGCCACCTTCATCTCCAGGCACGTCTCCCTTCGGCAGAACCACATCAGACATCGCGCAGAGAGAGGGGGACCGAGGCGACAAAGACGGCCAGTCTGGAACGTGTCGTTGATGAACCGTCTCGTACAGTGATCATGGCGGTTCTGCGCGAGAGGAACGGGGAATGGATACGCACGCAAGATGTGGAGTTCAGAGGAGAGTTCTCGCGGAGGTAGCAACCGCATAACGATGCGAGAACGGCGGTTACCACCTCCATGTCCAGTAGCTTTGATTCTAAAGCGGTCTAACTGAGGCCGGGAGGATCTTCGCGATCATCTCCCTCGAGCACGTTGGCCTCTTGTGTTTCTAGTCCCTGCAGCTCGGTCAAAATGCTCTGTAAGACTTGGCGTCGCTGCTGCAGACCTTTCTTCGGAATGTCCCGCGTCTGCGGTTCTTGTGCCGACTCCAGCAAATTCACCATCGCTTCGGCTTCCCCCAGGGTGGCGTATTTGTACGACTCAACGTACTGATGGTTCGCGCCGTATATTTTGATGAGAATATCTTCCGTTTCCGCGTCAAAGATTTCGAATGTGGGATTCACCACCGTGTGATGGGCTAACCCTTCAAGCTTGTCGATCTGAGCCTTGAGGTCATCGCTTCGCAAGCGGGCACGATGCATTGAATTCACTTCAGCCATCGCATGATCTCCTTCAAGTGATGATCTCTGTATACTCCCTCATCACAGGGTGGGCAGCTAGGGATTCCCCTGGAAGATAAAGAGGGGCGGTCACCGGTTGCACCTTACTCAAGATCGGCCTTGTTGCTCCCGTCCGATCTGCCCGTCGTACCGGTTGGAGGACTTGAACAATTCATACTGGCCTTCCCTCGCATAGGGTGCCATACGATTACGTAAATCCTCCATTTCAGCGATCGTCATCGGCGTGAATGTCCGCGCGATCGCAAGATTCTGCCGAAGCACATCACGCGAATCGATTCCGCTCACCACGGTCGCCACCGGCAAACTCAACACATAACGCAGGGCTTCTTCGGCAGTGACGACGCCTCGTTTGACGGCATCGCCGTTTCCGCTCAGCGATTTCATCGCCAGCGGCGCAATGCCGCGCTGATTCAAGACCGGCAGGACCGCCTGCTCGAAGCTGCGATAGGTCCCATCGAATACGTTCAGCGGTAACTGACAGGTGTCGAAGGGAAAGTCGTGCTGCAACATCTTCAGATGGATCGTCGGGTCTTTGTGTCCGGTAAAGCCTAGAAACCGGACTTTTCCCTGCCGCTTCGCCTCCAATAGGGCCTCAGCCGCACCATTCTGAGCAAAATGGCGATCGGGATCGTTGGCATAAATCACCTCGTGAATCTGCCAGAGATCGATGTAGTCCGTCCGCAGACGACGCAGGGACTCCTCCAGTTGCCGCATGGCCACATTCTTATCGCGCCCGTGCGAACAGACCTTGGTCATGAGGAAGACCTGCTGTCGACGGCCTTGCAGCCCTTTTCCCATCCGTTCCTCGGAAACTCCATGGTGATATTCCCAGGCGTTATCTAGAAAGGTGATGCCGGCATCGATGGCTTCGTGCAGTACCCGCATGGCTTCGGCTTCGTCCATACGCCCCCAATGAGCGCCGCCAAAACAGAGGGCGGAGACTTCCACCCCTGTTTTTCCCAACATGCGCCGGGGGATCGTTCCGTCAGCCGCGTCGGATGGAGGGTTGGCCGCAGCAACAAGCGCCTGACGGTCCGCCAGCGCATGAGCCATCCCTTGCGGGCCCTGCAGCGCAAGCACCGATCCGACCACGCCCAGCGTTTTCAACAGCTGTCGCCTATCGAGTCGAGCGGACCAGAACTCCTTCGGTTTCGATGTGTCGTCCATCGTGCCCTCCTCCGTTGGTTCAAATCGGGGTGTGGGATATGTTGCTCACTGTGATCCGTACAGGTTAGCAGAACAATTAGGGATCAACCTAGGTGGCAAGCCCAGGGTAATTCCGTAGCCCGTGACATCCCGACAAGGTCGTGGCCTTCCCCTTGTTCTCCGGCGACTCTCACCGCATCGTCCGCGATCCGAGTTGTCTCATGAGGTAGCCCACGAGGGCCAAATTCATAAGCAGAACTGCCACATGCACCACGGATACCCGTCGTGTCACTTCGTAGAATTCGACAGGAAGGAAGATGCTGGTGGAGATCACGGTCAGGTAGGCTGCCCAGGACAGCTCGAGCCACAAGCCGAATCCTTCGATGAGCAATAAGGCAGCGTAAGTCAGGCTGATGATGGCCATCATGAAGACACTGTGGGGTTGTAGTGCATCGACCTTGAGCACGAGAGCATGCAGCAGACGGGAATGAACATTCAGATGGAGCGATTCGAGCAGGAGAGAGAAGAAGGTCGCGATCTCGGCATCCACCAGCCGAAGAAGGCTCGCTCCAACAAGAAGCAACAACAGGCCTTTCAGCAGTTTGAACAGGGCGATCACGGCCAGGCCGCTATGGTGTGATTCCCTTCTCATCGATTGGACAGGACGGTGATCCGCGACTCCGACATTGCCGGACCGACCGATCAGGGTCCTCCTGCGTCACCCGACAGGTCCTTGTTCATCAAACCTACTATATTCTAGGCTACGCACGTCCGTTCGGGTTCTCTCATGAAAGGCTATGCGCCGAATGTGGCGTTTACCAGTCCGTTTGCGCCGGCGCTCTCCGGAGAACCGTCCGGAACGATACTGCTGTACTATCGCAGAATCAACGGGTTACTGGCGGCGGAAATGATGACCGTCAACGGCGACGGTCAGATACAGACCGTTCGGGTGCACTACGTCAAAGAGTACCCACCAGCCGCACCATGTGAGGATGCAGGACGAGGGAGGCCCCGCGATTGCTTGGCTGGTTTAGCAGGCTGCGGAAAAACTCGATTGTTGCGTAATACGCCGCGATCAGCTCACGTGCCGTGTCGGTGTCAGAATAGCCCGCAGGATGCGCAAAAAGGCCGTCCAGCAAGGCCGCAGCGAGCGAAGAGGCGAATCGTACTCTCTGCCGTACGTTGAGCGTCTGAGCGATGCGAGAACGCCGCTGGCGGACTTTTTCCGCATCCTGTTAGACGCCCACCGCGGAACGGATCTGCCGAACGATCTCGGCCGGTGGCAGGGCGGCATCGATCACGAGGGCATCGGCAGGCTCTTCCAGGATGGCGAACTGACTGGCCAAGAGTTCCTGCCGCATGAAATGATCGACGCGATGGGCGAGACGCTGATGAAATAATTTAGCGCTGCCTTGGAGATAGACCAACCGCAGGTGATCGTAACAGCCCGCCTCCACGATCGCTCGATAGCGCGTCTTCAAGATCGAACAGGCCAGGACCGCCGGTTGGTTCCTGCTGATCCGATCGACAATGGCGGCATGCATCCGCTCAAGCCATGGCTGGCGATCGGCATCCGTGAGCGCATGGCCACGTCGCATCTTGTCGATATTCGCCGCCGGATGGAAGTCATCGCCGTCAGAAAACTGCCAGCCTAATTCGTCCGCCAAGCGCCGACCAATAGTCGTTTTCCCCGCTCCCGATACGCCCATCACCAGAATGACCACAATGCTCCGCTTCTATCGATCTGCCGCGATACCAAGTTCCATGATGCCATGCTCGCCTCCCAGTCAGCGCTCATGGAGGACAGGGGTTATTCGTATCGACGGCCAGATGCGCGATGATCAGATTGGCATCACTGATTGGATCGCTCGTAAACGGCGCGGCATGCCGCTTCGTCACGGCCGTGCTCAGTCGCTCGGCCGCCTCCCGGATTGAAAGCGGGAAGGACGCATGCTGCTGAATCCGGCGGAGATGGTCCATCGCATCCCCACGCCAACGTGGCTCAGCCAAACGCGCCGACCACGATTCCGCAGCAAGGGCAACCGCGCGCCGAGCACAGACCCGCGCCTTCCCTTCGTTGCCGGCTTTCCAGGCAACTTGAGCCGCAATGAGTTCTTGGTCGATCAGTGTTGCATGAGACATGAAAGAAGTACGCTACTTGGCTTATGTCGGGGCTGTCAATGAGGGGGAGTCACCCAGAACATGTGCGGGCGGGAACCAGCATGCCGGCAGGCTTACCGTTTCGAGAAAAAAGTGCGGTGATAGAATCGGTGCGTTCCTACATCCTGCGCCGGTGTGGAACGCGCATGGGATGCGCAGTCAGGGGCCGAGAACCGATGGGAAAAACCCCACGAGGGTAATAATTCTGGTGCCTCTCAGGGAAATCCCTATTCCTCTCGGGAAATGGGCCAGGCATAGTCGGTGCCTCAATTTCCAGACCGAATCAATGTGTAGCCCATAGGCAGCCACTGCTGCCAACAAGGAATAGTCAGAAGGTACAGGGTATGACCAGTCATCATCTACGCCGATCCAGCACGTATAGGTTCCACGACACGGGGCGCAGTGACCGCAAGTTTCTCATAGTGGCATTGACCTCTGCTCTCATCTTAATGGCAGTGCTCTCAGGGCTGGTGTTTGAGTTCCTCCATACCGGCACCAGGTAGCCAAGTCTCACGATTCTTCTTACAGCTCCCCTTCCCGTGCAACCGCACTACGCGAAGCCAACCCTTTGACCGTCACGGGGAAAATGCCTGCGCGCTAGACTTCCCGCGCGATCATCGTCCTGACCATTGTTCCTCCACCAGGCTTCCGCTATCATCGCGTCAACCCAACGAAGAACCACGATCGGCCATGCAAGAAAGCACCAGGAGACGTCGGCCTCGGATCACATGACTTGGATCGTCTATATCCTGGAATGCACCGACGGGAGTCTCTACACCGGAATCACGAATGATTTGGAGCGGCGGATGAAAGCGCATGCGACCGGGAGGGGAGCGAAATACACCAAGCGCCGTGGGCCGTTCACGGTGCGGTATACCGAATGCCTAGCCAGCAAAGGCGCGGCATTACAACGTGAGGCCGTGATCAAGTCACTGGATCGATCCGCGAAGATTGCTCTCATCTCGACTGTTTTATGACCGAGCGATACATGTGAGGCCAGGGCTTCCAATCACACCTTCGGATCAGCATTAGCTGCCGATACGACCCCTGCTAACCCCGACCTCGACAGCGCACCGATCTGCCAACCTAAACTCCGCGATAGGCCGGGGAGTCCATTCACAGCGTCCATTGCTGTCAACTAGATCCTCACGATGATTCTTGGCGCGTGGTCTGCGACCACAGGGACCATACCAATCGCCCCGCCTCTGCACTCACGCCTTTTTCGCGCCCTTCTTTTTGGCCTTGGGCTTTTTCTTCTCTGTCCCCCCGAGAACGATCACCGGCTTCTGAGGAGAGAAGGCATCTTCGATGCGGCTTTTTCCGTTGGTCGTCAGAATGACCAGGCCCTCGTGGTTCTCGATGCATTGCAGGAGATAGGGCACCTCAGCATTCGCATAGCGATCATGGGCATCGTGAACCTGCGTGCGTTTCCCGAACAGCGCGTCTGCTTCGTCAAAAAAGAGGATCGACCCATGGCGGTTCGCCATGTCGAAGACACGGTTCAAATTCTTCTCGGTTTCGCCGATGTATTTGCTGACGACCGCTGAGAGATCCACGCTGGCCAGGTCCAATTGCAGCTCCTCAGCCAACACCTCGGCGGCCTTTTGTCGGCGAAGCGCGGTGGCCCCTGACAGCACGATGACCGCGCCGGAGGGCTCGGTGGAACGGACCCTTTTCGCTCGACGCACAGGGGCGACCTTTTTCTGCACCGGAGCTTTCGTTCCTCGCCGACGGACTGCTGTACCTGCCATGCCTGCCTCCCCATCCGGTTCTTCGATTGCTCGACCGCCTGACTGCTACACACCCTCATTCAAAGAGAGGGTTGCGATGGTCTCTCTGTCCCCAAGGCCGGAGTATACCTGGTTACGCGCCGGGCTTGTGTACTTCTTCTTGCCGCCCTCAGTGAGGAGGAGAGGTGGTGGAAACGCCTGGTGGAAGGGCTGTTCTATAATCGCTTCGCTGCTGTTCGCCCCAAATCTTCGAGGACCTTCAATGCGCTGGTCCGGTCGCGTTTCGCCAACTGAGTCGACATCAAGGTGAGCTGGAGGCCCTTGCGTTGTGCGACGAGAATGGCGCTGTCTGTCAAAAATCCTTTCCTATCGTCCGCCGTCTCCACAATCGCCCTCGCCTGGTCACCCACATCCTTGATGATCTCGTAGCGGACGTACGGCTGAGCACCCGCCTTCAGTGGATCCAGAAACATGAGCGACATGCCGCGAATCTCAGTTTCAATGGTTCCCTGTTCGCCCTTATACACCTGCACGGAGAACCGGCCCCCAGGGTGATCCCACAAACACGAGATCGTGCCGTACTCTTTCAGGCTGTGATCGACCTTCCCCGCCTTCGCATCGGGAAACGCCTTGCGGACCTCGGCATCGGTCAAGAGCTTGCAGGGGTCCATGGCCGGCGCGCTGCTGCTCTTAGCAAAGATGACCGGTGAATCGGCAGTCGCATAGGTGGAGAGGGGCAGTGCGAGAATGACCCCCAGCGCGGAGGAAAGGAATCGACGCGTCAATCGCATAGGAGGCCTCTCCTACTGATTGTTTGTGAGATCGATCCCTTATCGGGAAAAGGATGGCAGAATCGCACGCCCTCGCACCACATCCCTGAAGCCGCGCGTTGCGCAAACTCTATATCAATACTCCTGCCAAGCTTGCCTGCTCTCTCTCGGTGGCCGGCCTGGTTGGTGTCCTACTGCGCGCAGCGTTCTTACCCACCCAGCCCTCGGTCGCGCCGAGACGCGCCCTTTGCCCATGCGAGGGCCTTTGGAGGCCGCGCGTTCCGCGACGCGATGAATAAAGAGCGTCACGTTTGCGCACGCCGGCGAGCCGGCCGTGTCTTCCGCAGACCGGGCAGGCCCCTTCTCTACGTTTCCATCATCTCCAACCGCGCATCGAACTCATGGCCGCAGGCGGTGCAGCGAATACAATCCGACTCGACCGTGAGTTCATCCGCGCGAATGCCCATACCACCGCAATCGGGGCAGCGGGCGAGATGGACCTTCTGATTATCGACCGTCTCGTATTGCACGCCATGAAGACAGTAGACCGGCTTCCCATCGAGCTGCCATGGTTTGCCGGCATTGTCGAGCACCGGCATGGCGATATAGTGATGCTTCACATAATCTTCCATAGCCTGGTGGTTCGCAAATCCGTCCTGTATGAGTTTGCCACTCACTGCCTCGTGGAGTGCCTGTCCCTTGACGATCGCTTTGGTCGGACCCATGTCTTACCTCCTCTTGTATGGGATGCTGAAAAAGTCCGCCAGCGTCGTTCTCGCGTCGCTCGGACCCTCAACGTACCCCAGAGGGTACGCCTCGGCCCCTCGTTCGCTCCGGCCTTGTTGAACGGCCTTTTTGATCATCCCATGGTGACATTCGCAATATTCGGTTACACCACGCCCGAGTAATAGCGCAGAATGTTGGACACCGAGATCACACCGATGATCGAGCCGTCCTGAGTCACGGCCAGGTGCCGAGTGGCCTCGTCCTTCATCATGCGCACAGCCTCGATGATTGGCCGATCGCCGGCAATGGCCACCACCGGCCTGCGCATGCAGACTTTGACGGCGGTGTCGGCATTCAGGCCCTTGGCGACCACGGCGCGCGCGAGGATGGCATCGGTGATAAATCCAACATAGGCCTGATTGTCCGTCAGGAGCAGCGACCCCAGTTTCCATTTCTCCATCAACTGCCCTGCCTCGCGCAAACTGGCATCCTGAGACAGGCTGCGGATGTCGGCAGACATGTGTTCGGCCACTTGCGGACCGATGAGGACCTGCCGGCTGGCCTGGGATGGTTTCGGTTCAGCGGCCCGTCGCGCTTCCAATTCTGCAATGCAGCTTTCCAGCACTCGGCTCCGTTGCAACAGACGTTGCCGTTGACTCTCCACGCCGGCGCTTTCCGGCGCTTCATCCGTCAGATTCACCAATCCGGCCGCCTCGCCGAACTCGGCATACTCATAGGCGTCCAACAACTCAGACGTGTCCCCGAGCAGATCCGCAATCAGGCGTTCCGTTTCCTGATCGAACTCTTCCAGGTCACGCGTGGGGATGCCCTTGCCCAAATAGGCTGCCAAATCGGACAGCTGCTTGCGGAGGCGCTCGATACTACGGTCGAGGGAAATCCGGGCTCGTTTGGGAGTCGCGCGTGTCATAGACATGGCACCTCCTATCTGTGAGGCGTGGTGGGATACCCGATCTTACCCCTCTGGATCAGGCGAGGCAAGCACCCGATCCACAGACCCCGCTTACTTGACCTCGCCGGCAAGCGGGCGCATGCTTTCGAATGATGCCGCACCTCATTCCACGGTTTTTACCTCGCCGGCACAACCCGGGATCGTGCGACAGACTCAGGGATTGCGCGTCTCGTGCGTGCGATTCGTTAGATCGCCCCTTCGCGACGATCATGTGGCTCCTGCTTCTCGCTCTCCTGTCCGGCCAGCAACCGATCTGGGCTCTCCCCCACTCAGTCTCCATGCGAGAGGTGTCTTCGACCGGTACGCTCTCTGGCCATGAATTACTTCGGATCGGTGAGATCCACGACCATCAACATCATTTTCTCGAAACGCTGACGTATTATCAGCTTGCCTTGTCAAGGTTCCGGGAGAGGAAGCAGCCCCGTGGCATCGCCACCGCGTTGGTGAAAATTGCGCGGGTCTATGAACGCCAAGGGAAATTCCAGGAGGCCTACAACTCGCTCCAAGAAGCCCTTCCTATCGTTGCTCGATCGCCCGAACGGGCCGCCCATGCCGGCGCGCTCTTGGTAATGGGCCGCGTGGCAGCTCGACTGGGACAACGCGACGAGGCGCGTGACTCGTTCGGTCAGGCCGTTACGATCTTTACGCGTGTCAAAGACGCACGAGGGTGGAACGAGGCCCTGGTTCAGCTGGGACTGCTGCAGGTAAATGATGGACCTGCCGAAGCAGGCCTGTCTTCACTGCAACAGGCGAGGCAAGATGCCCGTACCCGTCGGGATGTGGAGCAGCAACTCGTGGCAATCCTAGCACTGGGGGATGCCCACTGGCTGTTGGATCGAACCACCGACGCCCGTACATATTATGGCGATGGCCTCCAGCTGGCCGAAGCGGAACACCAAGTGCCCTTCGAAGCCAAGCTGCGGCTCCGGCTCGCACAGCTCGACAGTGCCGACGGGCAGCTGAACGAAGGAATCGCGTTGGGAAAACGTGCGCTCTTGCTCTCGCAAACCTTGCACGACAACGTCGCTGAGGCCGCAGCCTGGTCCCTCTTGGCCGACCTCTATCGAAAGATGGAACGGGAGAGCGAGGCGGAGGAGGCGGACAAGCGCGCGTTGGCGATTTATCGTAGCCGGGAGATCCTGGTGCATGGCGCCCGTTAGGCAGGATGCTGAAAATGGCCTCCGAGAGCCTCTCATAAGTTTTTCCGCAGCCCGCTAGCCTACCGGACTGCTCTCGTCGCTCGCCAGGCAATTCCCGCCCCAAGCAACAGCATCATCGTCGACAAGAGATAGGGCGCGCCGGGAAATTGCCAATCGGCCTGTGGACCGATGAAGGCGGCGAAGGTTTGGGTGAACAGGCTGGGGCCGATCAGGCCGGCGATGCCGGTGAGGCTGGCGATGGCACCTTGCAATTGCCCCTGCTCGGACGAACTCACGCGGCGAGTCATGAAGACTTGCATCGAGGGACCGGCGAGTCCCCAAAAGGCCATCACCGGAATGCCGAGACAATAGAGGGCGGGCCTGGGCGCAAGGCCATAAATGGCAAACCCGGCGGCCCCACATAGGAGTCCCGTGATCAACGTGCGGCGCTCGCCCAATCGCGCCGTGATCGGCTTCACCAATGCGCCCTGAACGATCATGGCACAGACCCCGACCGCCGCGAGCGTGAACCCCACGGCCGACGGGCCCCAGCCATAGCGATAGCCTAAGTACAGCACTGCGACGCTGGGCAAGACGACATGCGCCAGGTTCATCAGAAAGTTGGCCGTCGCCAGCCCAAAGAGTTCATGGTGTGAGCGCAGCAAAATCAACGACCCCGCGGGGTTGGCCCGCTTCCACCTGAACGGCGCCCGCTTCTCATGGGGGAGCGACTCCGGCAGCACGAAGAATCCATACGAAGCATTGAGCAGACTGGTCGCCGCCGCGCCCCAAAAGGGCCAGCGCGGATCGATAGCGCCCAAGAGCCCGCCCACGGCGGGGCCCAAAACAAAACCCAACCCGAATGCGGCCCCCATCATGCCGAACGCCGCGGCTCGTTTGTCGGGCGGCGTGACGTCGGCAATGTAGGCGCCGGCCGTGCTGAAGCTCGAGGAGGCGATACCGGAAATGACGCGGCCCACAAAGAGCCAAGCCAGGTTAGGGGCCAGCGCCATGAGAATGAAATCGAGACCGAGGCCGAAGTTGGAGAGGAGTACCACAGGCCGCCGACCGAAGTGATCAGACAGCGCGCCTTGAATCGGCGAACAAACGAATTGCATCAACGCCCAGGCCGTGCCCATGAGGCCGTAGATTTCCGCCGCCTGCGCCGTGTCGCCGCCCAGAAACTCCTCGACGAGCTTGGGCAGAACAGGAATGATGATCCCGAACGACAACATGTCGAGGACGACGGTGACGAGGATGAAGAAGACCGCCGCTTGGCGCGGTTCAGCAGATACAGGAGATGGGCTCATGGAATGAGCCATCCTAGCAGGCTCACACAGCAAGCGCACACAAAAAGCCAGGAAGGTCCGTCAGCGATGGCAGCGGCTCCTGCTGCGATCGATTTTCTGCTACCCTTCCGACAATGTCCGCCACGCTGCAAGGATTCATCGCCATATTTATGGGCGGCGCAATGCTCCGCTCATTCGGCCTGCTCGGCAAAATCCACGCGGAACGGATGGCCTCTATTGTGTTTTCGATCAGCCTTCCGGCAACCATCCTGGTGTCCCTCGATCGCATGGCGTTTGCGCCCACGGCCTGGAAACTGCCGCTGGCCGCCTGCTTGGTGACCATCCCGATGCTGTTCTGTTCCTGGCAGCTCGCCCGCCTGCTGGAGCTTCCCCGCACTACCCAAGGCGGATTTCTGCTGGCCACCGGCTGCATCAATTCCGTGTACTTCGCCTATCCCGTTGTCCTCGCGACCCTCGGCGATCAGGGGCTGGCGCAGACCATTCTCTTCGACTTGGGCCAAACCACGCTGACCCTGACGGTGATCTATGGACTCGCGGTGTGGCATGGAGCCGGGACCTCGACCCCACGGTCGATTCTGATGCGCTTCTTGTCTTCCCCACCGCTCTGGGCGCTCTGTGCCAGCCTCACGCTCACCCTACTTGGACTCCATCTTCCCACTTGGCTGCGCGAAGGACTCATCCCCATTCATCTCACCACGACACCCCTGGCGAGTCTCGTCTTGGGTCTGTCGATCAGTTTCTCCGTGGTGCGCCGCGTACTGGCCTTAGCGCTGCTGGGTGTGGTGGTGCGTATGGGCGGGGGGCTGCTCCTGGGGTTTGCAGTCGCATGGTTGTTGAACCTCAGCGGGATGGAACGGGCGATTGTGGTACTCGTCGCCGCCATGCCGTCCGCCGTCACGGCCGTCATCTTCGCGACGGAAACCGGGCTCGACGAAGACCTGGTGACGTCCATCGTGGCGCTGTCCATTTGTGTGGGCGTCGGATTACTTCCTTGGTTGCCGCGACTCTCCCTGCTGCTTCTGGGATGAGGATCACCCCGGCCCAGAAGGGCATTGGCAACGTGGCGCATGAATAGAAGGAACGTCGGAGATGGCGGCTGTGTCGACAATGTGGCGGGAATCGCCCTGTGCGGCGATCGCCGGTTGGGGAGTTCGAGGTCACACAGCACATCCCCACCCTGTCGGAAAGTGCGACCGTGCCGCCGAAATCAGGTATAGTGCCTTGAGGGATGACCGAGCTGGCGCCTCAGCCCCTCGGCAAGAAGAGCGAATCGCGACCTTCGCTCGGGATGGCAGGATGTCTGACCCACGCGTCTACTTCGCTGCTGAACGCACGCTACTCGCCTGGGTCCGCTCGGGGCTCACGGTCATGGCGCTTGGTTTCGTTGTGGCGAGGTTTGGACTGGTCGTGAGCCTGCTCTCTCATGCGAGCCCATCCTCGGCCGATCTCGACGATTCACATCAGGTTGCCGCCGCGCTCGGCATCACGCTCATGCTGCTCGGTGCGATTGCGGTGCTGGGTGCCGCCTACAATCATCGCGTGTTCGTCCGTTCCTTGTCTCCGACGGATGTTCCCGCACTGGGCCTTCCTTGGCTCACTTCGTTCCTTGCACTGTCAGTCGGCATTGGAGGAATACTCCTGGCCGCGTATCTCGCCGTCGCATGAGTGACTAGCGCTTCATCAGGCTCATTCCTGATCCACAACTGTGGGACCCGCGTCACGCCTTGTGAGATTTTTGTGACGGTGAAAATTTGCCTAGTGTGGCCAATTAAATGACGAAGCGCCTGTTTCCGCTGTGACCTGCGTAATAACCAGCCATTTCACCTCCTCTTGCAGTTCGTCGGCTGCATAGCGCTTGGTACAGTGTTTGCCTTCTCATGCAAATGAATACACAACCATGGAGGCCTACTCATGCACGATCCAGCGCTCTGGGCGATTTGGTACCTTCTGCTGTTGATGCCTCCGGCCCTTATTGTCGGTACCCTCATCTACGATCGGCTCGAACGACGACGACCGGCCCGCCTGCGACATCGAAAGTAGCCCGTGTGCCCGCCAGCGGTTCGGGAGCGTCCGCTCTCTTCATCGAGTCACGAGCCCGCCAGCGTCCTATTGCCGACGTGTAACGCCAACGCACTCTCTTACCCCTATCGTTGTCGTCGCCTACTGAGCAACACGCTCTTTTATCCGTAACGACACTTGAGCGGGCTGGCCCGCCTTCGAGCATCCCTTGTCCGGAAACCGTCGCCTATCAAATGCCGCTGCCGCCTATGCGGACCCGAAGCAGCAACCACGAACTGCTGTATATCCATCGCGCCCAAGGCCGTATTGGCCGGGTCTTGGACGATTCCACCGAGCAGTTCGTCGAAGCGATCACTCAAGACCGTCACGCTCGCCATTCGGGACCTCCCGCATCAATGCGTCCGATCAGTATCCCGGGTAGAGGCTATTCCAGTCCATCCCATGTTTCAGATAGAACTCTTTCATATGTTCGACTGTTTCCAAATGCTGTGCTGAGCCATCGGGAAGATAGGCCGTGACGGGAGCGTGCGGTCCGGCATTCGGTCCCGCGAGGTCCTTGTCGTTTCGGATGTCCCAGTTGTCATGGGGGCCATGTTGCACCATGTTTTCAAGAAATGAGTCATTCATCTTTTCCTTGAGCGATCCCGACCAGGCATCCTTCCCATTGAGATCGTAGACGCCGTGCAAATCCGTATCGCTGTACAGACGGTTGCCTTTCGGATCGACGATGAGCTGTCGTTCTCCTCGAATGGAATAGCCGCGCTTCAATATATCTCGACGATCGGCATCCGAGAGACCTTCCGCCGAGGCCAATCCTGCATACTGATTCCCCTCGGCTGATTGTGTCGGATCGTGCCGAATCGTTTTGGCCTTGAGGTTCTGCGGTTTGGGTTGGTGTCTCGGTCGGCCCACCCACCGCATGGCCCAGGGGTTGGAATCTCGCACGAGGATGAGCTTCTTTTCGCTCACCGCCAACTTGGTGAGCTGCTTGTGATCTTCCAGGGGCATCCCGCGCCGGAGTGGATCGGGGGCCGCCTTAATGGGGTTCTTTGATTCCTCCGGCGACATTCCTTTTTCGCCGTCTCCGCCACCGGTTCCGTTGGGCGGCTTTTTGCCTCCTCCGTCGCCGGCATCGCCCGTTTGCTTGCCGGGCACAGGCTCCGACGGTTTTTGGCTTCCGGTGTTCGTTGTCGAGGCGGGGGAGCCCGGACGCTTCCGTGGGTCGATGTCGGCAAGATCTCGCCCCTCGCACAGCAGTGTGGCCAGATACTTTCCCAACTGATAGTCGTTCATATTGGGGTTGAACTGCCTTAATTGCTCGTAGATCGACGCCAGATTGTTGGCCTTACCCAAAAGCATGACCGCTTTCCCGGCACGCTCAAACTTCTTGAGTCGCCCCAGCAGCGCCCCGGTGACCACGTTTTCCGGACTCAGATCCTGTTCAAAGCATTCGGCGACGCCCTTCGAAGCTCCGTCGGCGAACATCAGGACGGGATCGGGCTGCCCGCTACTGTACACACCCGGGCCGGGGCCACCGAATGGCGGGATCTTTTTCGTGGGGGGTACTTCGTTGGGCGGAGCGGGAGCCTCATCGGTGATCTCCACATGGCCTTCAAGCGGCGGGGTTTTCCCGGGATCCGGCTGAGAAGAAATCCGAATGCATGCAAAGATCTGTTTCTGCACCGCCGTTCGCTTCCGGCTCAGGTTGTTGATCTCCCGGACGAGCTGCTTGTGGCGAGGGTCCACTGTGCCCTTGGCCTCGGCATCGAGGCGATAGAGCTCTCTGGTCATTTCTTCATGCTGATCCACTAAGCCGGAGCAACTCGGATAGTCACGGCGCTTGACGTCCCACCAGGTCATTCCGCCGCCGCTGTGGAATTCCTCATCTGTATTGGCTTGGGCCTGTGTGGAGGAAGAGGTGAGCAGCTGTGCGAGAAACCAGCAGAGCGCGAGGAGTGGTACGAGTAGGCCGACCCCCCATCGAGGCGCATGCCATGACGTTCGATGATTGAGGCTGGAGACGGGAGGCGGTGAGGAGTCCGGCAGCAGGGTCAAGAGAGCCACGCTACAAGTCCTTCTGCCATTGAAGCATTCATGCCAGGGAAGGGAGCGCGAGTATCCGATGCGAACGGGCGGATGGTCAAGTCAAACAGCAGGAAGGATGGGATGATCGGGGAAGCGCGCTGGTCGGAGAAGCAGTGAGCCATGATCGCCTTGATGAACGGATCGGGCCCATTTACCCGATCGTGCCCGGAGTTGGCGTACCGCTCACTCTCTTTGAGACCACCAGGAAAACGATCTGCGACAAGATTTAAAATAATGTTGTGCTCGAGGAGAGTCTATTGCTGCTCATGCGTGAGGAAGTTTCCCACTGAGAGAGAAGCACAGGATAGGAGGCCGGAGGCCGTCAAGCCTGATATTGTGAGTGCCGTAGGAGAGGCTGTAAGATCGCGCACCGTCGATCGGGAGGTGTCCATGCGGCTCATCACGGCAGTCCTGGCGATGATCGTGAGCATCGCCAGCCATGCCGGTGCGGCTGAACCCGTCCCACCGGCGACGACCCTGAACCCCTCCAGCAACCCTCAGGTCAAGCGCGGCTGTGATCTCGTTCTTGCAAGCGAGCTGACACAAGCCCTCGCCATCCTCCGGCCGCTCGTCGATTCGTCACCGACCAACATGACCGCTCGCGCCTGTTATGCCACGGCGCTCTCCATGTCCGACCACCACGAACAGGCGCGGCAGCAGATGTCGATCGTGTTGAGCTGGAAACCAGCCTGGGTCGATGGCTATGTGGTGCGCGCCGTCAGCGCAGGCGAGATGGGGGCAGCCCGCCAGGCCACACATGATCTGGAATTCGCGCGGCAGCTTGACCCGAAGGATCGAAGCAAGGCAATCGAAACCGCAAGCCGCCGCATCGAGAAGGCTCTGGCAGCGACCCCCAAGGAACGAGCCTCGAAGCTTCACGCCGATCTGCTCAAGGCCGCCCGTGACGGCCTGTCCATGGATCAGCTGGCGGATCGGGCGGTACAACTTCTCACGGCGTCCAACAACGAGCGCCTGCTCGGCGACGAAGTTTACTCCGACACACGCCGGGAACTCGCGTGGGCGCTCCTGGCACAGCCGAAAGATCCGAATCGTCTGGCGGCGGTCGGGCGCTTCATTCTTGAAGAGGTCGATGTCCGCGGCGACTCGGTCGAGCCGACACGCTATGTGATCGACTACCGGCAGCAAGGCAAGGCGCTCAAAGAGGCCGAACTCCAGCAGGCCAAACAAATGTTCAATCAAGCGTTGGCGATTAAGCCGGATCACGTGCCTTCCCTGGCCGGACTGGCGCGGATGGAAATCCGTCAGGATATGTGGGCCAACGCCGAACGGTATTTGCGTCGCGCAATCGCCACCGGTACCAGCGACCGCGACGTCCTCAAGCTGATGCGGGATGTTATGCGCGCCGCGGCGGCCCAGCGGGTGGCGGCGTCGATCAGCCTGCGCATGACGCGCCACTGGGAGGAGAAGATCGGCAATACGGTGTACGAATACACGGAGACGCCCACGGCGGCAGGACTCGCAAAGGCCAACAACTACGATGCGCAGGCGGCCAATCTGCTCGGGACCGCTCGCGATTATATTCGACGCGCCCTGACCACACTCGCCAACGATGCAGCGAGCCACGACTTTGTCGGCTCCATGGCCTTCGCCGCCAAGGACTGGGAGGTGGCGGCGAAGTCGTGGGAAAAGGCGGTGAAGCTGGACCCAAGCACCAGACATTATCACTACAGTCTCGCCAACGCCTACTCCGAACTCGGTCGGGTCGATACCTATATGGATCAGGCGACCATCGGCCGCAACCTCGAGCACACCACGGCGGCGACACAATTGGACTGGGCATGGGACCTTATTGCCGGAGGAAAACTGACGGAGGGCGCGGGCTTTCTTGACAAGGCGGTATCCGTCGATCCCGGCGACGCCCGCACGCTCGCCTACATGGCGGTGATCGCCGAGGCCCAGGGCAAGAACGACGACGCGTTGGCGCTCTACCGCGCGGCATTCGCCTTAGAGGAAGCGCATGCCATCCAGCGCGGAGGGTCATGGATCAAGGGCAGCGGGTATTGGTACGTCAACGAAGCCGGACGGCCGATCGAGCTGCGCAGTCGCATCGCGGAGCTGGTCAGTGCCCGGCACCCGCAGCAGGCGGCAGACTTATATTTACAGAACGTGAACATCGAATCGTGGTTCAAAGACGCGGCGCTAAAGGAGCACGTCCATACGGCCATGTTTCCGCTTCCGACCCTGGCCAAGGGCACCAGGCAAGTGGCGCCGACGTTCGGCGAACTCATGCGCACGAACCGCGCCCTCGCGGCGGTCGAGCTGGCGGGGCTTGGTCAGTGTGACAAGGCTGCCGGGCATTTCCGAAAGTTGTTGGACTATGACGGCCGCGCCCGGACAGGCGGCGCAAACGCTTATCAACGGCCGAGGGACGACCTCTGGAAATCCCACCGTGTGGCCGCGGCGGCGGTGAAGTGCTTCGAGCGGACCTCTGATCAGCAACAGTTGTATGGCTGGAGGAGCTTTCTGAACCGGGCGTCAGCGGATTCGGATTCCCGCCGGTTCAGTCCCACCGAGACCGGCACACGCGGCCGCGGCAGCTGGCGCCGCTACTGATCGGCAAAAACCCGTCACATTTCAGGCTTTGCTCGCCTAAGACAAACGGAGAGGCTGTCGCGCATCGAGCTCCGTGAACTTGCCCGCTATTTTCTACTTTGAACGGACAGCTCCCAGCGGTAGCCGTCGGGATCGTGAAACCAGAGGCCCATGCTCCGGGAGCCGGAAGCCACCGGGCCGATTTCGTCTCCCGGATCTTCCACCTCAACCTTGTGCTTCTTCAGATGCGCGAGGGCCTTTCGCAGCGTAGCCATGTTGGGCAGATGAAACGACATGTGCCCGATCGTTTTTGGCGACGGCTTGCCCTTCGAGAAGACGATCAGGACGTGCTCGTTCCCGACTCCGACACCCCCCTCGTACTCGAACTCCTTGCGCAAACCCAGTATCCGCATGAACCATTTCGCGCTGCGCCGCGGATCGTGAACGGCAAGTCCGAAATGCCAGACTGCACCAAGTGTGATTGGTGGTTTCATGACTGTTACCTCCGGTGCGGAGTGGATACAACGGCCCCATCTTACCACTCCTGAATGCCGGCCTGATCATTGTATTGCTTCCGATACTCCTGCTGTATGGCATTCGATACGCGAGGCGCGACCTCCCGTGCAATAGCACTGTTCCCAATGCGACGCTACATGAGAGAACAATGGCTTTTGAAGTGCCTGGTGAACGTTCGTGCATGGCACATACATTGCTGAACACTGTTGTTGAAGCCCCGGAGGTTCACAACAGTTGCAAGTCTAAATTGGTAGTTGCAGCGTCTCGACAACGAACCTCCGCACGCGCGAGCGGGGTTACCTTGCAGAACTTGCGCGGTCTCCCTGTGCAAGGCCAAAACCATACACCTTGAAAGGACCTGTGCCATGAAAACAGCACTACACATATTTGGTCATGGTGACCATGACGCACATGAGCGTTGTGCCATTTGCGTTTGGTTCCACAGATCGTAAAATTCTCAGCGGCACCGTGTGCCAAGCCGAAAAAGCACAAGACCATGAAAACCTTCGCTACATGGCGAGAGGAGTTCAAGCGATAGGGAAAGATGTCGAGGTCGTGTGTCCCATCACGCGGGACAGCAGCGAGAGCAAGATACAGTTTGTGGACGTTCGTTATCAGAGAGGATCAGCACTGCCCGTTCAAGGCCAACCAAGCGGCCAGTTCAAAGGCAAATTCAAAGGGGAGTTTTTCACCTGTAGCAATCTCGCGAATGGCAACGCGCAGTGCGCATCGGCAGACGCTGATTCAAGCGCAACGAACGATCCCACGAGTGTGCACATTGAGACCGGACACCTTCCCCATACCCAAGACAACTATTACGCCTACAAGTCGGTGATTCCGAAGGAGGCGATACTGAAAAGCATTACCTATGTAGAAGACACTCGATGAATGAATAGGAGAACGGGTATGAGATAACCGGGGGGAGGCGACGGCCTCCCTCCCTCTCCACAGGAAATGAGACATCACGTTGGAATGTTTGCCAATGTGAGGCGGACTGGACGGTAACTAGGGAGCCTGCTGCAGTGCCGGTTCCAGACGCACCGCCTGCTGAAACAACAGCCGGAACTCCGGGCGGCCGGCGCCCAACTGTTTGGCCCGCGTCATCGACTCTCGGGCCTGCGCCGGTTGGGACAGCCTGATATGGCACCGAGCTTCATCCAAGCGTTGCTGAATCTGCAAAAAGGCCGGTAGTCGATCGGACCGTACTTTCTGAAAATAGTTCAGCGCCGGCTCGCAGTCGGCTTGGCGGATCCGCCCGGTGGCATAATTGCGAAAACTCCGGCTCAGATTTCTCCCGAACGCCAGCAGCGCGTAATCGGCCACCGGCGAATCGGGATACGTCTTGAGCAAGTCTTTCACCAACGCCTGCCCCGCCTGCAATTGATCCCCTCGCTGCCATAGAAGAAATTTCGCGGCCTCCTCGCTCGCGGACGTGCCGGTCATCAAGAACGCGCCGATTCTCCCCTCGTCTGCGACTGTGACAGCCATCGGGGTTGACCGTACGGGCTCGCTGTGCACCCCACTCGGATGTCGATACTCGGCGGTGACGCGATAGGTACCCGGCCGGTCAAACGTCCATCCCAGGGCGCCATAGAAGATTGGAAAGGCCGCAGCGATGTCCTCGCCCGGAGAGAGGGCTGTCCGAGCGTGCACGGCATCGGTGTAAAACAACGGCAGAAATACAAAGCGAGGCCTGCTCGAGCTCGACACTTCAATTTGGAGAGCACCCGTTTGCGGATCGAGCAGCTTGAACACGTCCACCGGCTTCACGCCCACATTGACGAGCCGGACCATCGCATAGACCGGCTCTCCGAGCACCAGGGCGGACTTCCCAATCTCGAGCTTGAGCTCTAGTGCGGCGGAGCTGGGGCGTTCCTGGGCAAGACCAGGACCGACCGGCAGCACGAAGGACAGGAGCGCAAGCGCGCAGGCGCAGACGGAATTCGTGCTTGGACGCGCGGTACGAAAGAGGTCCATCCGACAATCTCCACTCTCACTCACAATTGGTGATCGTTAATTCCTCCATGGGATGCGCCCAGGCCGCATGGTCATTGATGACCCATGTGAACGGCGCGCCGCCGATGGCGCCAGGAAATTTGCACTGCGCAGGATGATTCTCCAAATGATCCCGGCTCTGGTCCGAAAATCGATAGACCGGTTCGCCGACAAGGTCATCGCTTTGCGTCATGATGGAGGTGCCGTCGCCGTCGCTGTGGTGGAGATTGAACGCATGACCGATCTCATGCGCCGTCGTGCGCAGGTACTCGGCGCCGTTGGTCTGAATCGTGTTCATGCGATAGAAAATGGCGAAGGCCGACCTGGTATGGCCCTGCCACATCTTGCCCAAGACGAATTCCGGAAGGCAGGCATCCAGGACCTCGCCATAGTGATTCACGACCACGCCGTAGAGGTGATAGGTATTGCAAAACTGAAAGGGACAGGCGGCGGTGGGGAATAGGGACAGATGACGATGCCCGTTTTCTACCGTCGCCAATTCGGCATCGCTGATGCAGTCGTCTTCCGCGATGTTGAGCGGCTGAATCGCCGTGTCGTCTTCTTCTACAGTCAGCTTGATGCCCGCGTCATTGTAGATCGTGCCCAATGTCACCGGCTGGCCATTGACCATTTGTTGAGAAGGGAATGTCGTTCCCGTCATCCGGTCGAACTCAAGAGATACGCAGGAGACCAACAGGCAGGACATGATGGAAGCAACTAGCGTAGGCAGGAAGCGAGTTGTCGGTGGTGCGAACATGCGGCCTCCCGATCAACGCCGGCCTTTTCACTCTGACAGATGCATGACTAGCATCCACTGCCGGTCAACCACCGACGTCGCCCCTCACACAGAAGTCGACCATAGGCTACGTATTGCCGATCGTTCTGTCAATCGGGAGCGTCCGGTCCGGACAGTCAGCAGTAGATTCCTCCTGGGCTTGATCGCCAAAAACATAGCACGAGACAACGGATTCAATTTCGCGGCGCCCACGCGATTCAAGACAACCACCGGCAGTTCCTGTCCGCGGGAAAAACTCACTCAATGGGTTAGCCTTCTTGACCTCCTTGTTGTGCGCTGTCCTGCAACAGTGGTTGTAGCTGATCCAGAAAGCCCCGCTGCCCTACCTGCAATTTCACCTCCGCGCTGGGCAGATCGAACCAGGCTCCGCGATCCACTTCGGGAAACTCCTGAGTCTTGCCGGACTTGGGCGGCCATTCCATCGGGAAGGTATTGCTCTTCACCGCTGCCGCATCAAGATCGCCTTCCACCGCCCAGGCTGAGATCACTTTCCCGCTCGGCTGCTTCAGCGGGGTCAGGGCATGAAATGTCCCATCGACTGTAAAACCGGTTTCCTCATGGAACTCGCGCTTGGCCGTGGTGAGCGTATCTGCGCCGGCCTCGTACTCACCCTTCGGAATCGACCAGGCTCCCTCATCCTTCTTGGCCCAAAATGGTCCACCGGGGTGGACGAGAAAGACTTCGACTTCACCGCTACGCAGTCGGTACAACAGAATGCCCGCGCTGAGTTTTTTGGCGCCCATCTCAAGCTCCCTGATTCAAGCAGCCGCGCACATGGCCGGGCGAACAGGACGTGCGCTGATAGGCTCCGCAATGTTGGATTGTAAGACCCAACCGCGTATCTGGATGTGGATGGTAAGACCGACTCGTGATCGGCTCTGATTTAGCGAGAGCCGGGCGGAATGCCGCTGCTCCCACCGTCCGGGAGCTGCAATGTGATGGAGAGCGCTCGCCTATCGTCGGTGATCTGAGCAAGGATCTTGTCGCCGGTTTTGAATCGTCCGGCCGCCACGCCCTCGATTTTTGTCTCAGCGGTCACCAGGAGGCGCTCTTCGTGACCAGAGAATTCTTTCACAATGAGTTCCTCGCCTTCCCAATACAACACATCGGCCTTGATGACAGTGGCCGCGGTCGTCTGGGAACCTTCTAACGCTGATGCTGGAATGATTGCGACAAAGACGAGGTAGAACGCGAGAAGAAGTGCCATCACCAACCCTCCCCTCTATTTAGCCTACGGGCTACTGTGGACCCCTGTCAATCGGCCCTGCCATTGCCTCCGCAGCTCGATCCAGTCATGCGGATTACATTCGATTGATAGCTCATCGAGGGCCAGATCTGTCGGATCTCTTCCGCCTGCTGGTCCGCGGTGAAGCGCTCCCAGAGAATCCCGTTCACGTCACGCTCGGCGAGTCGCCTCCACATCTGAGACGCCTGATGCGACATGAGTTTTTTTCATCGATCCTCCATGCGGACAGGCTCCGCAATGTTGGATTGCAAGACTTGCCCCTCTATCTTCGCGAGAGGCCCAAGGCGATATGAAATCGCTTCATGGCTCTCCTATCCAGGCAGAGCGATGACGAGTTCTGTAATGTTTGATTGCAAGACCCGACCCAATACTGTTAGTTTAATTGTTTTTTGGCCTGTGAATACCATTTCCGTTTTGACAGCGGGAGCGGTGGTAGCAGCGCGGGAGCGACCACCTGAGGCTGATTGCGTGGCACAGTGCG
>JAHFEW010000167.1 GCA_023248215.1 Nitrospira sp. | reverse complement strand
ACCGCCTCAACGAGGCCAGGACACAACTGTTTCAACTGATTAACAAACCCCAACAATACGCCACCTGACGCTCATCATTCGCAAGATTCGCTCAGGCTCAGGTCGGAATTGGAAAATACTCCCCCTTACACCCTTCATGTAGATAGCACATCATCTGTCCGGTTTTTGTAGCACGTGATCTGTCCGGTTTAGGGTGGCCCCTCAAGGAGGGCCACTATGACACGGGCGACCGTCCTACAGGAGGTGAGACAGATGCGGTTTGAAGAGCTGTATGCACGACGACAACGGCGGGAGATCACCATGGCCGAGGCGGCGGAGATGCTTGGCATCACGGAACGCACGTTTCGCCGCTGGAAGGACCGCTATGAAACCGAGGGGGCGGAGGGGTTGCAGGACCGTCGTCTGGGGCGGGCCTCAGCTCGTGCGGTGCCCGTGGATGAGGCGCGGCGCATGGTGACGTGGTATGAGACCCGGTACACCGGCTGGACCGTGAAGCACTTCCACGAGCACGGGCACGCCGAGCATGGCGGGACGCGGTCCTATACGTGGGCCAAGAAGATGCTGCAAGCGGCAGGGCATGTGGCCCGGGCTCCCCGACGAGGGGCCCACCGTAAGAAGCGGCCCCGCAAACCGTTGCCCGGCATGATGCTGCATCAAGACGGGTCGACCCATGAGTGGGTCCCCGGCTGCCAGTGGGATCTGATTGTGACGGCGGACGATGCAACGACCGAGATCGCTTCGGCCTTCTTCGGTGAGGAAGAAGGGACCCTGAGCAGCTTTCGGGGCTTGCGGGAGGTCATTGAGACCAAGGGGCTCTTCAGTTCCCTCTATACCGATCGGGGCTCGCACTACTGGTATACGGAGGAGGCGGGGGGCCGCGTCGACAAGACCCGGCTAACGCAGGTGCACCGCGCCCTGCAGCAATTGGGGATCACGCTCATTCCCGCCTATTCGCCGGAAGCGCGGGGCCTGTCGGAGCGCGTCTTCCGCACCGTGCAAGATCGGCTGCCCAAAGAGTTGGCACTGGCCGGGATCACCGAGATGGCGGCGGCCAACCGGTATCTGACCGAGCAGTTTCTCCCGGCCTACAACCGGCGCTTTGCGGTGCCGGCCCCTGAAGCCGGGACGGCCTTCGTCCCGTGGATCGGCACAAACCTCGCTGATATTCTGTGCGTGCAAGAAGAGCGGGTCGTGGCCAAGGACAATACGGTGCGGTATCAGGGCCTGAGCCTGCAAATTCCGCAGGACCCGCACCGGTTCCATTACGTGAAGGTCACGGTCCGGGTCCACGAGTATCCCAATAGCACCTTGGCCGTGTTCCATGGCCCCCGGTGCTTGGCGCGCTACCAGCCAGATGGCCGGCTGCTCGAGACCGGACGCGCCCACCCAGGCCGCCGCGGCCCGACCCACGGATCGGGCGACCGCCCGATCGTTGATTGGAAACCCACGGTGCGCGAAGAAATTCGCGCGCGCGGCTGAACCATGCGCAAGGAACAACCGGACAGATCATGGGCTACATCAACCGGACAAGTTAACTTGCTATCTACACCCCCTTACACCCTTCACATGCGCATGCGCCAAAGGATCAGGTCGCCGCCCAGGTGCCGTGCTCGACGCCCGAGCCGCACTGCAACCAATCTTTACGACAGAAGAGCCGCGCCCCAGTCACACCGGCAGTAACATCTCACGCTCCATTGTCTCCGTTCCGCTACTTGAGGCATAATGACGCATGATCTTGAAACGCTGGCTCGTTGGCCTGCCACTCAAGACGAAGGAAGCCGCTCACGAACGCCTTTCTAAGCGACTCGCCCTAGCCGTCTTTTCCTCTGATGCCCTTTCCTCGGTGGCCTATGCCACGGAGGAGATTCTGCTTGTCCTCATCCTGGCCGGCACCGCCATGGTGGGCTATTCCATCCCGCTCAGCCTCTCCATTATCGGCCTGCTGGCCATCCTGACCATGTCCTATCGGCAGATTATCTTTGAATATCCGGAGGGCGGCGGCGCCTACATTGTCGGCAAGTCGAACCTCGGCGAGTGGCCGGGGCTGGTCGCCGCGGCCGCGCTAATGATCGACTACGTCCTGACGGTGGCGGTCAGCGTCGCGGCCGGAATTGCCGCGCTCACCTCCGCCGTCCCGGTGCTCCTTCCCCATCGAGAAGCGCTCTGCTTCGCCGCGATCCTCCTTGTCATCGTGGTCAATTTGCGGGGTGTCCGAGAATCGGGGCAGTTCTTCGCCGTGCCGACCTACATTTTCATCGGCAGCATCGCGGCCATGCTCGGCGTTGGCGCCATTCAGATTCTCTTCGGCCATGCGGCACGGGTCGAACCGCCGCCGAGCATTGCGGCCACGGAGTCGTTGACCCTGTTTCTCCTGCTCCGCGCCTTTTCCTCCGGCTGTACCGCACTCACAGGAGTGGAAGTCATTTCGAACGGCGTCTCCGCGTTCAAAAAACCTGAACCTAAAAACGCCGCGTTCACGATGATCGGCATGGCCGCGATTCTCGGCACGCTGTTCATCGGCATCAGCGCCATGGCCTACTACTTCGGCATCGTGCCCAAAGAAGATGAGACCGTCGTGTCGCAGATCGCGCGCGCCACCTTCGGGACCGGCCCGCTCTACTTTCTGGTACAGGCTTCGACCATGGTGATCTTGATCTTGGCGGCCAACAGCAGCTTTAACGGGTTCCCGCGACTGGCGTCGATTCTGGCACGCGACAGTTATATGCCGCACCAAATGTCCATGATGGGAGACCGGTTGGTCTTTTCCAACGGTGTGATCATTCTGGGTGTATTCTCCTGCTTGCTGATTCTCCTGTTCAACGGCGACACCCATGCGCTCATTCCCCTCTATGCCGTGGGCGTGTTCCTCTCCTTCACCATCTCACAGGCCGGGATGGTCAAACGCTGGCTGGTCAAGAAGGGGCCGCATTGGGAAAAGAAACTGCTCGTCAACGGCATCGGCGCCGTCACGACCGCCATTGCCACGCTGATTATCGCGAGCACGAAATTTACCCACGGGGCCTGGATCGTGATCGTCCTCATTCCTCTGTTGATCATGCTGTTTCGCGCCATTCGTTCCCATTACAAAGCGGTGTCCGAACAGGTCGCGCTCTCGCGGGATCATCGTCCTCCGATGCCTCGACGCAATATCGTCGTGCTTCCAATCGGCGGGGTCAATCGCGCCGTCATTCGCGCGGTGGACTATGCACGGAGTCGCTCCGGAGACATTCGCGCCGTCCTCGTCGATGTCGATCCGGAAGAAACCGCGCGAGTGGAAATTCAATGGGCCCAGTGGGGCTGCGGCGTCCCCTTAGCGGTGCTGCCGTCGCCATATCGATCCGTGTTGAGGTCCCTGCTGGAGTACATTGAGCAGGTGCTGCAGAAAGATCAGGAATGCTGGGTCACGGTCGTCATTCCCGAAATTCTCCCCGCTCGTTGGTGGCAAAACATCCTCCACAATCAACGGGCACTCATGCTGAAGGGCGCCCTCCTCTTCAAAGATCGTGTCATCCTAACCGACGTCCCCTACCACCTGACGAGGTAACGGCACATGCATAACACGGCCACAGATCTCCCCAAGTGGTTCAAACCGTACCGATACCTTTTTGCTGCATGCTTTTTTCTAAGCGCACTCTCCGGTCAGGCGCAGGCCTTTCGCATCGTCTCTCCCGCCGACGGTGCGACCCTGACTTCCGGCCAGCTGGTCCCCGCTGAGGTGGAAGCCGGAAGGGAGGCGGGCCTGGTCGAGGTTCGTTACTACTGGTACCCGGAACAGACTGAGGCCCTCGTGGAACAAGGGGAAGAGCGGACGGGCAAGGCCTCGGAGGGATACATGGCGACCGAAAAGTATTGGCAGAAAGACAGCATCACCGGAGCTCCCGTGGTGGCCTTGCCAGCGCTGACCTCTACTGTTGACCGCCTGCCGCCATATGGAGGCGCCTTGCCCATCCCCTCGGATGCGATCGGGCGGATGAGACTCTTAGCCATCGCCGACATTTCGCAAGGTCGCCTGGGCCGCAAAACCGTCTTCGATGAAGTGGTCGTCACAGTCCAGCCCGCGGCCGACCTGCTCTCTATCGACTTTGAGACAGAGAAGCCTCTGCAGCTTGGGCGAACGGGACAATCCTCCGCCTATGGCCATGTCGATTCGCTCGGCAAGATCTTCGAACTCCCGGTGGTCGGTGAATTTGCCGACGGCGTCACGCGCCCCCTGTCGTCGCCGAGCACCGGCACCACCTACACCTCCGGCAACGACCGCATCATTAAGGTGTTGCCAGACGGCCTGCTACAGATCGTCGGCAACGGCAAGACCTCGCTGACCGTGACCAATCGCGGCAAACAAGCGACGCTCGACCTACGGGTGGAGGTCAACCCCGAGCCGAACGAAGCTCCCATTGCGAATGCCGGCACAACCAAGACGGTCAAGGCCGGCACGAAGGTGCGGCTGAGCGGATTACAGAGTCGAGATCCTGAAGGTGAAGCCTTGTTCTACGCCTGGAGTCAGGTGCGCGGCAGCAAAGTGGCGATGCTCGACGTCAACATGCCGGAGCCGTCATTCACCGCACCCTATGTGTCCGAAACACGCACCTTTCGTTTCAAGCTGCGCGTGACGGATAAGAAGGGGGCGGATAGTGTGCCGGCGTATGTGGACGTCACGGTCGAACCCTGAGCAGGCTGTTGAAAAAGGTCCCCGGCGGCGTTCTCAGTCGTACGTCTCCTTGCGACGTACCGTAAAGGTACGCCTCAGTCGCCGCACTCCCTGCGGCCTTGCCGGACGACCTTTTTGAACAACCTGCTAGGGTCTGTTCACAATTGAGTTCTGGCGATCATGCCAGCCAGATACAGGCACAAGCCAGACTGAGCATAGACATGAAGTTCTGCGACAGCTTCTCGTAGCGTGTGGCGATGCGCCTGA
>JAHFEW010000091.1 GCA_023248215.1 Nitrospira sp. | reverse complement strand
CGTGCCCATCATGAAGACACACATCTTCTTCTCAACAGCGATCGTTCTGGGACTCAGTCTCTCCGGATGGCTATTCGGAAGTATCCCGCCAGGCTTAGCCGGCAGCGACGCCGGCGCAACCGCGCGCAAAGAATCCCCGGGGCTGCGACTGTTGGAAGAGCTCCAAACGGTCATTACGGACTTAGCTGAGGAAGCGAAGCCGTCCGTCGTGAGCATCTTTCCCATACAATCGCTGGGTCGAACGCGTGACGGGTCCGGCGAACGAATACCAAACTCAACGGGGTCGGGATCGGGGGTCATCGTCGATCCCGAGGGCCACATTATTACAAACAACCATGTCGTCGGCGATGCTGCGGAAGTCGAAGTCCGCTTCTCCGATAAATCCAAATTGTTTGCTCAGGTGATCGGAAAGGATCCGGACACGGATCTGGCCGTCCTGAAAGTGACGACCGACCACCCCCTCCCCGCCGCCCGCTTCGGCGACTCCGCCGGGGTGAAGGTGGGCCAGTGGGTGCTTGCGGTCGGGAATCCATTCGGGCTGGATCGGACCGTGACCCTTGGGGTCGTCAGCGGGATCGGACGGGAAAACATCAATCTGTCGCGCTACGAAAACTTTATTCAAACCGATGCCTCCATCAATCCCGGCAACTCCGGCGGGCCGCTCTTCAACCTGCGAGGGGAGATCATCGGCATCAATACGGCCATCATCAACTTTGCCCAGGGCATCGGCTTTGCCATTCCTTCCAACATGGCCCAGCAGGTGATGCATCAACTAGTCGCGAAAGGCAAGGTCGTACGGGCCTGGTTGGGCGTGGGCCTTCAGCCCATGACTCAGGACCTGGCACAAAAATTCGGGGTGGATGAAAACGAGGGCGTGCTGGTCAATGAAGTATTTGAACGGGACCCGGCAGCCCTGGCCGGAATCAAGCCCGGTGATGTCATTACCAAGGTCGACGGCGCATTGGTGGACACGCCGAACAAGCTGTCCCGCCTCGTCGCGGGACTGGAGCCGGGAGCCACGGCCAAGGTGGAAGTCGTGCGGGACGGCAAGCGGATGATTCTCAATGTAGCGTTGAGCGAGCGCCGGGATGCGGTCGTGACGGCATCGCTGCCCCAGACCAGATCAGACTTGAAGCTGGGCATTGATGTGCAGGATCTGACCGCAGGATTGGCCGAGAAATTTCACCTCAAGGAGAGCAGAGGCGTGCTGATCTCCAAGGTGGAAACGGGCAGCTTGGCCCAGGCCGAAGGTTTGCGTGAAGGGGACCTGGTCAAGGAAGTGAACCGTGTCGACACCGGCACTGTCGGAGAATTCACCGTCGCCGTGTCCAAGATCAAACGTGGCGACACAATTCTCCTCCGCGTGTTACGCGAAGGGCGAGCGTTCTATGTCGTGCTCAAGCCCGCCGATCCTTAGCAGGAAGCGGAGAAGATACTCCCGCGTTGTTCGCGCATCGCGTCAGTGCACTCCGACCGCATGTCGCTCCGCCTTGTGCTCTTCAATGATGCGGCCAGCCAGCTCTCGCGGCACCTCTTCATACTGCGCATACTCCATCAGGTAGCTCCCGCGCCCGCCTGTCATGGAATTCAGTGACGGCGCGTAACTGAGCATCTCAGCTTGAGGCACCAGGGCCTTGACGGTTTCCATGTGGCCGTTGGCCACGACCATGACGATCCGTCCGCGGCGGGCATTCAGGTCGCCGAGGACCGCGCCGATGCATTCGGCTGGAACATCCACCTCCACGCTCATGAGCGGCTCGAGCAGAATCGGATGGGCCGCTTCCATCGCTTTCTTCACCCCCATGGACCCCGCGATTTTGAATGCCATTTCTGACGAATCGACGACATGGTAGGACCCGTCGTAGACGGTGACCCGCAGGTCCACGACGGGATAGCCCGCGAGCGGCCCTTCATGCAGCGCCTCGACAACGCCCTTTTCAACGGCCGGCACAAAATTGCGTGGAATGGCGCCGCCGACGATCTTGTTGTCGAACTCGAATCCCTTGCCACGTGGTAACGGACCGACTTCCAACCAACAATCGCCGTACTGGCCGTGCCCGCCGGTCTGCTTCTTATACTTGCCTTGCGCCTGCGCCACACTGCGAACCGTCTCGCGATAGGGAATTTTGGGCGCATGGAGCGTCACGTCGGCACCATACTTACGATGGAGCTTTTCCAAGGCGACATCGATGTGCAGTTGTCCCATTCCGCTCAGGACCATCTCTTTCGTCTCCATATGGCGAACGAACTCCAAGCTCGGATCTTCCTCGATCAGCTTGTGAAGGCCCAGACTCACCTTCTCGATGTCGGCATTGGATTTCGGTTCGATAGCAAAGGAGACCACGGGCCGGGCGAACTGGATACCGGGGTACCGAATCGGCGCACGTTCGTCGCACAGGGTATCACCCGTCAGACTGTCCTTCAGCTTGCCAATCGCCACAATGTCGCCCGCCGTCGCCCGGGGGATCGGCGTGTACTTTTTCCCAAGAATCGAGAACAGATGCCCGCCACGTTCTTTCACCTGCCTGGTCGCATTGTACAAAGCGGTATCCGCCTCCAAGGTGCCCGAATAGAGACGCACATAGGAAAGACGACCCACAAATGGATCGATGAGAGTCTTAAACACCACCGCCGAGAATGGATCACTCGCCAGCGGCTGTCGGGTGATCTGAGCCGATCCTTCCACCAGTCCCAAACCTTGCAACGGCACGGACTGGGCTCGGCTGATCGGCGACGGCAGCAGGTCCATGAGACCGTTCAAGAGTGTAGACACACCGATATTGCGTAGGGCCGATCCTCCGACAATGGGAAGCAGCGAACCGCATTGTACGCCGATCCGCAATCCCTCCAGCAAGGCTTCATCCGCCAACTCACCGTCAGTCAAGTAGCGATCAAGGAGTTGTTCGTCTCCCTCTGCAACCAGCTCGGTCAACCGGCGCCTGGCTTGATCGACCTGATCACGCCACTGAGGTGGCACGGGCGCAGGTTGCGGGTGCGGACGATCAGAGCGCGGGGTCATGACAAGATTCTGGAGAAGGTCCACGATGTCAGTCAGCTGCGCGCCGGTGCCAATCGGCAGCGTCAGAGGTACGGCGGCAATTTCCAGATCCTTGATCAAGTCATCCACCGTCCGAGCGAAGTCCGTGCCGTCCTTGTCGAGATCATTCACAAATACGACACAGGGAAGTTCCGCGTCATGGATGGCGGTCCAGAGCCGTTGGATTTCGCTGCGCACCCCCATCGCGGCACTCACGACCAGAATGACACCGTCCGCCACACGCAACGCCGATCGTGTCTCGCCGACGAAGCTCGGGGAACCTGGGGTATCCAGGAGATTGAGCGACGTGTCTTTGTAAGAACAGCGAAGGACGCTGGTGTTGAGTGAGGTCCGGCGGTGAATTTCTTCCGGTTCGAAATCAGATGCCGTGGTTCCGGTTAGGACGGAGCCGGGAGAGGAGAGACTGCCTGCACAGTAGGCTAACGCTTCGACCAACGAGGTTTTTCCCGATCCCGCATTCGACACCACAGCCACATTCCTGATGGATTCGGTGGGGGGAACGTTCATGATGACCTCCTCCGGTGAGTCGGTGGCCACGGTGGCCTTGTTAGATAAACAACAGTAGGCGATGCCATCCTTTCTCAGTAGACCCGATCGGTTCTTGCCGTGACGGCAGGCAATGCACCCGGTGTCGGCGGCTCATGCTATGGGAGCCTCTCCGTTCAGCCAACCCTGATCCGCGAAGCTGACATAGCGGCCGTCCCCCACAATGAGGTGGTCTAGGACTTGAATCCCCAAGAGTGAACCGGCAGACACCAGCCGAGCCGTCAGCACGCGGTCTTCCTGGCTCGGCGTCGGGTCTCCGCTGGGATGGTTGTGGAGAAAAATGACCGCAGCGGCCGACGCCCGCATTGCGGGGATAAAGACTTCCCGCGGATGCACGATGCTCAGAGTCAGGCTGCCTTCAGAAATCGTCACGTCTCGAATAACCTGGTTCTTGGCATCCAGCAGGACCACAGCAAAGATCTCGTGCCGTAGGTCACGCAGACGCGCGTGGTAATGCTTAAAGAGGTCGGCACTGGAGCTGATGCGCGTCCCGGTCGTCAACGGCGCAGACACGGCGCGCTTGCCGACTTCCACCGCCGCCTTCAATTGAGCCGCCTTGGCAGGCCCCACGCCAGGGATCGCACAGAGTTCTTCGACGCTGCAGTGCAGGAGGCCGAAGATTCCCCCAATACGATCAAGCACCTCCATCCCGACTTTCACCGCAGAGGCTTCCTGCCGGCCCACTCGTAACAGAATCGCAAGTAGTTGAGAATCTGACAGGCTTTCGGCCCCTTCGCTGAGCAACCGCTCGCGTGGACGTTCAGTCTCGGGCCATTCTCCGATCCCACGCCCTGGTTTCCTCTGTGTCATTCGTATTTTCTACGACAAAAAAATGTCGGCTTGCACGTTTTTGTGCCGGAGACTTGACGCCTAACCGATCTCCTGCTAGCCGTTTGAATTGCATAACCCATTGAAACATCACGACTTGACATTTTGGTGCAGCTCTTGCTTGAGAGCAGACACAGCTGTAAACGTCGCCACCCAGGAGGAGCAAATGGAATGTCCGAAGTGCAAAGGCATGATGATGTTGGAACGGTTCTCAGATTTCTTTCTCATTTTCTACGCCTGGAAGTGCATTAACTGTGGAGCCATCATCGACCGAACCATTTCGGCCAATCGGAGAAAAAGTCTCGCCGCTCGCGAAGCTCAACCGGTTGCGACGCGCTAGTCCGGCTGTCTCCCCGCTCTGTTCGTCGTGTAGTTTGGTGGTATGAAGGCCCGGAAACATCGGCCATCTCCTCAGCCCACGCGAATCGAGTTTTAGTGTGGCCTGATTATAGCGAGCCTCTTCCCACGCGTCAAAGCGCGAACTCCTCGTCGACTTCTACAGCGCTCCCCGCCCCGCGGCGGGGAGAAGTCCCTCCCAAATCAAACGCCTCCGTCTGCTACAGGCTCCGTCACCTTGACCCCTTCAAAAACGCTGTGTTAGTGTCTCATTTCTTAGCCAGAGACGAATGGCTCTCACCTGAATACGATCATGCGCGTCATCGCAGGGGTTCATCGGGGCCGACGGTTGCTTGGTCCCAGGGGACAGGCCATTCGGCCGACATCAGACCGAGTGAAAGAAGCCCTCTTTTCCATTCTTGGTGAACGCACCACGGGAGCCCGAGTGCTCGACCTCTATGCCGGTACCGGGTCGATTGGAATTGAGGCCCTGAGCCGCGGCGCTGCGCATGTGACGTTTGTCGAGGCCGACCGTGAGGCGCTCCGCCTGGTGTACTCCAACCTTCAAGAGTGCGGGCTCCAACCATCCGCCAATATCTGCGCCTGCCAGGTCAGCCAGTTTTTTCGCCGTGGGACTCACTGGTCCGGTCCGTATGACATCGTCTTCTGCGATCCGCCCTACCAATTGACGCCGGAGTTGATCGCGTTGGCGAAGGAGTGGGACAGGCGATGGCTGGCAGACGACGCCGTCGTCATCCTGGAGCACGGGCGGAAAGCGGAGATCCCGCCGACCATGGGGCCACTATCTCAGGTGAAGCGCTACGACTATGGGGACACGGCGCTCACGCGGTTTCAGGTCACATTGAAAGAAGCACAACCGTTATGAAGATTGCCGTCTATCCCGGCACATTCGATCCGATCACGCATGGACACAGTGATATTATCCGGCGAGGATTTCGGATGTTCGAGAAGGTCATCGTGGCGGTTGCGCCCAACCCGAGCAAGCACCCGTTCTTCAATTTGAAGGAACGACTGGAGATGGTTGGACTGGTCACGAAAGACCTGCCGAACTTGGAAGTCACGACGTTCGATGGGCTGCTGGTTGATTTTGTACGTAAGAGCGGCGCCCATGCTATCCTGCGAGGCTTGCGGGCTATTTCTGATTTCGAGCACGAGTTTCAGATGGCGCTCATCAATCGAAAACTGGCGGAAACCGTCGAGACGGTGTTTCTAATGCCCAGCGAAGAATATTCCTATCTGTCCTCCACCATCATTAAGGATGTCGCCAGCCACGGCGGGTCGCTCAAGGACTTTGTGCATCCCGAAGTGGCCCGGAGGCTCCAAGAACGAATTCGGAGTTTCAAAGGATGAAACTGGCAGCTCGTGTCGGACGCATTGTACCCTCCCCCACCCTGAGCATTACGGCCACCGCGAAGGCGATGGCGGCGCAAGGAATCGATGTCATCGATTTCGCGTCCGGAGAACCGGATTTCGATACGCCTGAACCGGTGAAGGCGGCAGCGGAAGCCGCGATTCGTGCAGGCTTCACGAAGTATACCCCGTCGTCGGGCATCGACGAATTGCGCGGCGCGATTGCGGACAAGTTGAAAGCGGAGCAAGGGCTCCATTATGAAAAATCCCAGATTCTCGTCTCCTGTGGCGCGAAGCATTCGCTCTACAATGTCGCGGAGGCCCTGCTAGAAGCGGGCGATGAGCTGATTATCCCGGTGCCCTTCTGGGTCTCATACCAGGACCAGACGCTGCTGAACGACGCGACGCCGGTCCTGCTGCAGACACGGGAGCAGGACGGGTATACGATCAGTCAAGAGGCGCTCGAAGCCGCCATCACCCCACGGACCAAAGCCATCATTGTCAACAGTCCCTGTAATCCGACCGGCGCCACCTACGACCGGAAGACGCTCGAAGGGATCGCGGCCGTTGCATTGCGTCATGAGCTCGTCATTATTTCCGATGAGATCTATGAGAAAGTACTCTACGATGGTGTCCAGCACGTCAGCATCGCCACATTGAGTCCGGAAGTGGCCGCGAGAACGGTCGTCATCAACGGCGTTTCAAAAGCCTATGCCATGACTGGTTGGCGAATCGGCTACGCCGCGGGACCAAAGGCCTTGCTGACGGCCATGGCCAATATTCAAAGCCAGAGCACCTCCAATCCCTGTTCAATTTCGCAGAAGGCTGCGGTGGCGGCACTGCGCCTCGGGGATCCGTTTACGAAGATGATGGTGGCGGAATTCGACCGGCGCCGGCGCGTGATGGTCGACCGGCTCAACAAGATGCCCGGTGTGACCTGCCGCACGCCGACGGGAGCTTTCTATGCATTCCCGAATGTGAGCGGCCTATTGTCCCGACGATGGAAGAATCAACCGATCGGCTCCGCGGCAAATTTGGCGACCTATTTACTCAACGAAGCCCAAGTTGCTGTGGTCCCCGGTGAACCGTTCGGAAGCGGATTCCATATTCGCCTATCTTATGCGACCTCTTTGGAGGCCATCGAGAGAGGACTGACCCGCATCGATGCAGCGCTCGCTCACCTTTCCTAGAACTAGAGGAACTTAACCGGTCATCCCCCTTGATTTTTGGTGAATCGAGGCTACAAGCAACAGAGTAACCGTGCGGGATCCCTCATGAGGGCCAAACCAGGCGTAGTACGCAGTGTGATGACAGGAGGAAAGACCAGTGCCGATTTATGAATACCAATGTACCAGCTGTGCCCATCGGTTTGAACTGAAGCAAAGCATCAAGGACGAACCCATCAAGGAATGCACCCGTTGCGGCAAGGAAGTGACGAAGTTGATCTCATCCCCTGCCATCATGTTCAAAGGCAGTGGGTGGTATATCACCGATTACTCGGACAAGATGAAGCCTGGTTTAGGAAGTGAAGCGTCTGAAAAGTCTGCGTCCTCCGACACGGACAAGACAAAAACTCCGGCCTCTTCAGAGACCGCGGGTGCCCGCCCCGCAGCCGCGGCAACTCCCACGCCATCCTCTCCTGCGCCCTCCAACTCGACCACGGCGCCCAGTGCGAGCACGCCAAGTACCGGGTCATCGAGTTCGAGCTCCTCATCTTCTTCAGCGGCCTAACCGGCCGGTGAAGCAGGTGTGGTTATCACACCCACCCGCCTCAATGCGCGAAGACGGTTCTTCCACGGCCTGTTGCCTGCGGGCGGGGCGTATGGCCATGGTCGGCTGATCGGCTGAACCGTCCTACGGGGTGGCTCGTCTGACCGGGGCGGGTTTCGTTTTCTTGGCACTCGTCGACTTGCCTGGGGATTTCACCGTTGCTTTGGCGGCAGATTTGACGGGCCTCTTCACGACTGCTTTCCCTGTCGACTTGACGGCGCTGCTCTTCGATGCCTTCACAGCGCGCTCTCTCACCGCGGCGATGGTATGCTCCAGGTTTGCGATCATCGCCGATTTTTCCTTGTTCACTCGCGTCAAATCTTCCACGCGAATTTGCAGTTCCTCCTTCGCCTTGTTCGCGGCATTGAGCTGATTCTGGAGCAGCGCTTTGTCCGCCGCAGCCTGTTGAGCCTCAGAGTGCAACTGTTCGATTTGAGCCTGTAGAGCCGGCGGCCAGAAGTCACATCCTGTCAGCATGAGCATGGCGCCGATGATCCCTGCTGCGGAAAATCCCATCACCGTACGACGTGAACGAATGAGCATAGAGAACCTCCAATGGGAGTGAATTATACCGACAACCACTCGCCAAATCATGATGAAAGTGTGTAGCCCTGTCGCCTGAGTGCCGTGCGAATCACATCCACAGAAAGAGTTCCTGCCCGAATCAATCGCGGAGCGTCGGATGCATCGATCACCGTGGAGGCCAGGCCGCCGGGCGTGCGGCCTCCGTCCAAAATCATATCGAGTGCGGGCCCCAGCGCGCGCTCCACCCCGTCCGCGCTTGCCATGGGAGGCTCGAATGAGCGGTTCGCGCTGGTCCCAGTCAGGGGGCCCGTCTGTTCCAGTAGTCTCCGGAGATGGGGCAACGGAGGAAGACGAATCCCGATGGTTCCGGTCCCGGCTGTCAGCAATGGCGACAAGCCTGGCGCGGCTGGAAACACGATGGTCAAGGGACCAGGCCAAAACAGACTCATGAGGACGGCAGCGGCGGGAGGAATCGACTCAACCACCTGAGCCAGCTGGTCCCGATTTCCAATGAGCAGCAGTATCGGTTTATCCCGGGGTCGGCCTTTCAATTCGACGAGGCGGCGCAGCGCCGGCTCCTGAGTGGGACGCACCGCCAAGCCATAATAGGTTTCGGTGGGAATGGCGATGACACCCTGTGCAGCCAACACCCGCTGCACATCCGGGAGGATCGCATCGCAGGTCGTGTCGGTGAAGGGGAGGACCAGAGCCATGAAGCTGACGCAGGTATTCGATCAGGTCTTGTGTTGCAAGGCCCGATGCGCGATATCGGTTCGATAATGTCGCCCGTCGAACATAATGGAGGGCACGGCCTTGTAGACCTGCTCTCTCGCCTGGAGTAATGAGGGAGCCCAGGCCGTCACGGCCAACACTCTCCCGCCGGCAGTCACCACGCGCTCCGCGTCCCGTTTCGTTCCGGCGTGAAAGATGGCGATGTGTGCATCGGCAGACTGGGCAGTCAGCCCTTGAATGGGAAAACCGGTCTGATACGAACCGGGATACCCGGGTGAGGTCATCACCACACAGACCGCGGTGTCATTGCGCCATTCAACCGTGAGTTGATCGAGGCGATGATCAACCACCGCCTCCATCACGTCGACCAGATCCGTCTTCAGCAGCGGCAACACGACTTCTGTTTCAGGGTCGCCCATGCGCGCGTTGAATTCCAGCACGTAGGGCGTACCCTTCACGATCATGAGGCCTGCGTACAGGACACCTTGAAAAGGACAACCGAGCCGCGCCAACGCATCGACCGTCGGCTGGAGCACCTGACGCGTCACCTGTTCACGAAGGGCGGCAGTCGCGATGGGAGCAGGGGCATAGGCGCCCATCCCACCGGTGTTAGGACCGGTATCGCCGTCCCCCACCCGTTTGTGGTCCTGGGCCGGCACCATCGGGACAACGGTCTTCCCATCGGTGAAGGCCATGATGGTCAACTCTTCGCCGTCGAGGAACTCTTCAATCAACACACGGTGCCCGGCCTGACCGAACAGGGATTTTTCCATGGCATCGCGCACGGCCTGCTTGGCTTCTTCACGTGTCGTGGCGACCACCACCCCTTTGCCCTGCGCGAGCCCGTCGGCCTTTACCACGATAGGAACGGGCTGCTCATCGAGATAGGCCAGCGCCTGCTCCATCTGCTCAAAGCTGCGCGCAGCGGCCGTCGGAATACGGTTGGCGGCCATGATGTCTTTGGAAAAACTTTTGCTGGCTTCCAGGCGCGCGGCGGCTTTGGTCGGACCGAATATTTTCAGCCGCGCCTTCCGAAACTCATCCGCAATGCCGAGCGCCAACGGCGCTTCGGGACCGACCACCGTGAGATCAATCTGCTCCTTGAGGGCGAACTCCTTGAGTCCGGTGAGATCGTCAGCCTTGATCGGCACACAGGTAGCAAGGCGCTCGATGCCGGCATTCCCCGGTGCGCAAAAAACCTGCGGCTTCCGTGGACTCTGGACAATTTTCCAGACCAGCGCATGTTCGCGCCCGCCACTGCCGATCACAAGAATCTTCACAGCTCAACCTTTACTTTATCGAACGTGAACCCACGGCTCAAATCTGAGGCTTCTCAAAATGGTCATCCGGCGAGGCCGCATGAAGCTCGAGCTACAGCATTTCTTTCCCTGAGGATGTTCAAACGGCGTCTCCAGCAAGGCCGCAACGAGCGAGGGACCGAGACGTACTGTCGCATGTACGTCGCAGGCACCGAGCGACGTGAGAACGCCGCTGGAGTGCCGTTTCAACATCCGATTTAGTGGCGGAAGTGGCGCATGCCCGTCAGAATCATCGCCATCCCATGTTCATTCACCGCCTTCGTCACCTCGGCATCACGGATGGAACCGCCTGGTTGGATGACACAGGTAATCCCAGCTTCCGCCGCCGCGTCGATCCCATCGCGGAACGGAAAAAACGCATCAGACGCCATCACACATCCCTTCACCGTTGATTGGGCTTTCATGACGGCGAGTTTCACAGAGTCGACCCGACTCATTTGTCCGGCGCCGATCCCCACGATTTGACCAGGCCGGCCATAGACGATGGCGTTGGACTTCACATGTTTACAGACGACCCAGGAAAAAGCGCAGGCCGCATATTCCTCTTCGGTCGGTTTTCGGGCCGTCGGCACCGCCAGTGCCTTGATGTCCTTGAGCACGCCCAAATCACGATCCTGCACGATCAAGCCGCCGACCAACTTCTTAAGATCGTATCCTTCGGCCGTCACTTTCGTGAGCGGACCAACATCCAAGAGGCGGATATCTTTTTTACGCTTGAGTTCAGCCAGCGCGTCGTCGGCAAAACCCGGCGCGATCACGACTTCGACAAAGGTTGAGGTGATTTCCTTTGCCGCCGCCAAATCAACAGGACGATTGAAGGCAATCACGCCGCCGAACGCCGACACAGGATCGGTCGCGCGCGCCTTGACATAGGCTTCGACGGGGGTAGCGCCCAGAGCGCAGCCGCAGGGGTTGTTATGCTTGATGATCGCCACGGCGGTTTGATCGAATTCCTTCACGAGCTCGAGCGCCGAATTCGAATCGAGAAAATTATTATAGGACATGGCCTTGCCGTGTAGAATTTTCCCGCGCGACACGGCCGGCTCTTTGGCAGTGAGTTCGCGGTAGAACGCGCCCTGTTGATGGGGATTCTCTCCGTACCGCAGCGTCTCTACCCGCTCGAACTGCATGGACAGAATGGCCGGGAATTTGACCTCGCTCCCTTGCACCTGTTTTTCAAGATAGCCCGCAATCAGGCTGTCATAGCGAGCGGTATGTTGAAAGACTTTCATGGCGAGTTCGCGTCGCAACGCCGCCGTGACGGAGCCGGCCTTCAAGGCCTCCAGCACGCGGCCGTAGTCGGCGGGATCGACGAGGACCAGCACGTCTTCATGATTCTTCGCTGCGGACCGCAACATGGACGGGCCCCCGATATCGATATTTTCAATCGCCTCCTCGAACGGACAATTGGGCTTGGCAATGGTCGCTTCAAAGGGATACAGGTTGACCACGACGACGTCGATGTTGCCGATGCCATGTTGCTGCATCTGCGACACATGGTCGGGAAGTCGGCGGCGACCGAGGAGCCCGCCGTGAATTTTTGGGTGCAACGTTTTCACGCGGCCGTCCAGGATCTCCGGGGACCCCGTATAGGCGGCGACATCGGTGACCGCGACGCCCGCCTCTCGCAGCGCCTTGGCGGTTCCGCCGGTAGAAAGAACTTCGGCTCCGAGGGCCGCCAGGCCTTTGGCCATCTCGACGACTCCGGTCTTGTCAGAAACACTGATCAGTGCCCGCGCAATGCTGGCCATGATGAACTCCTTCAACTATCGATATCGTGTGGGTGGGAAAATATCAGACGAAAAGCGCCGTGAGAATACCAGATGCCTCGAGGCCACTGCAAGCCGACAACCGCGTCAGGATCGATGGGTGGACCAACCAGCCTCCATGACAGGGGAGCTCTCACCGGGCGAGAGGAGCCTCCTGAAGAATGCGGCTAGCCCGGATTATTCATGAATGCCGTCGCGAGGCGTTCGAGACCGAAGCCCGCCGGGGCTTCTCGCAAGTAAGGCCGACGTAGGCGTACTGACAGTCCGTCGAGGAGGCCGAACGAGAAAAGCCCCGCCGGGCGAGAGGATCGGACGACGTAGCAGGCATTTATGAATAGTCCGGGCTAGCATGCGCCTGAGCGATGTGATACCCTCCCTTTCATAGCGTGAAGTGGCGCATCAATTTTAATCAAGTAACACTCGAAGTCTTGAGACGACACCAACCCTCTAGAAATTCGATGCCGCAGTCGGGCCTCGTGCCTGGGGCAATAAGGGCTTGCGCATGTCGCGCGGAATTATTTTCGGAGTAGGACTCCTCGCACTCACATTGTTGGCGTTCCTCTGTATCCCTCGCCACCTGCCGGTGACGTCGTCGGCGGCCATTCACCCCAGCTTCAGTGCCAGCATCGAAAACGGCCAGTTGACCCTCTCCGGTGTCGTGGGAAGCGAAGACGCCAAACTCACCGCGCTGGCTCGTGCGCAGGACCTGGTGAAGGGCACCAAACTGCACGTAACCGATGGCCTTGAGGTCATGCCGGGCGCCGGTGCGGCCGGATGGGAAACCGCCTTGCCCGCGTTGCTCGTGCAATTCTCCACCCTGCATCACCATCAGGCAACCCTCTCGCTCTCCGGCCACACGGTGACGGTGAAAGGCGCCGTCGCGACCGGCGAGGCGAAAATAAAACTCCTCCATGAGGTCGCATCACTTCTCGGCACGTCGATGAAGGTGCAGGATCAGGTGACCGTCACTCCGGCCCTCGCGATGAACCTTCCTCCAGGCCAGGCGCCAGGTGCTCCGCATCAGTCCCGTGCCCAGGTCCAAGCCGGGCTGGATGAGCTGTTGCGAGGGGAGCATATCGCCTTCGAAAGCAACAGTGCCGTCCTCACCTCCAAGGGACGAGCCGTGATCGACAAAGTGGTTCCGGCACTCAAGCGCACACCTGAGGCTGTAATCGAGATCGGCGGGCATACCGATTCTTACGGCGATCCTGAGTACAACCTGCAGCTGAGTCGCACACGGGCCGAAGCGGTCCGACAGTATCTGGTCGAACACGCGGTGACGAATCGACTTTCCGCCGTCGGCTATGGATCGACGCGCCCCCTGAGTCCCGAGCGGACGCGCGCCGCGTCCAAAAAGAACCGGCGCATTGAATTTCGTGTGAAAGAGGAACGGTGAACCTATGGGAGCCATGATTCTGCAAATGGTGGGGTGTTTACTGGTGGCGGCGACCATCGGACTGATGATGGGGTGGCTACTCCGGAGCTTTGCCACCTCTGAAAAACGCCAGCAACTGTCTGAAATCGCCGGCCGACTCCGCGGGCGTGAGCACGAGCTAGACACGCTGAACCATGAGCTGAAGGTACGCACGTCGGCCGTCCAGATGCTGGAAGGCAAGATGATCACATCCGAAGCGGCGCTCAAAGATCTGACCGCCGACCTCGCCACCAAAGTCGAGCAGCTCACGGCGTTGCAGGCCGAGGTCGCCGAAAAAGGCATACGCCTGCATGCCGTGCAACGTGAGCGCGACACCCTCCGGCGCGAGGTGGAGGAAGCCGAAACGACGCTCAAGGCGAAAGCGGCGGGGTTCGCGGAGATGCAGGCGCAGATGGAAAACGCCGAAGATGTACTGATCAGTCGCGATCAAGAAATCGCCACCTTAAAAACCTGGGTCGAGCAACTGGCGCCGAAAGATGCGGAAATCGCTCGCTTGCGGGCGCGCATTGAAGAGTTGGACCCGTTTGTGGAACGAAGCCGCCGATTGGAACGCGAGCAGGAACAGGACCGGGCTCGTGCATCCGCCACGCTGCACAGCAAGGAGCAGGAGCTCGCCGCGCACCAGGCACGCCTCAGAGAGCTCGACACGGAACTCGCCCGTCTGCGGACCCGGAACCAGGAAGATCTGACGCGCTTCGAAGAGACGCTACAGGAACGAGACACGGAGATTCAGCGGTTGCGGGCAGCCGTCGAAGAACTGAACATGTTCCGTGGAGAAGTGGAAAAGAAAGACGTCGCCCTCCGCGAAGCGGAAGAGCGCCGAGTCATGGATGTCAGCGAGCGCGAAGAGGAAATTGCAGCCCTCCGCAAACGGCTGGTCGAGTATCGGGTGGCCCAACGTTTTGGCGCACAATCCAAGCCGACGGGGCCGGTCGAATCGATTGCGCACAGTGCGCCTGCCGCAGGCCGGGGCACAGGAAAAGTCCGATCGCATCAAAAAGACGATCTCAAGCAGATCCACGGAATCGGACCGGTGATGGAGCGGGTGTTGAATCGTATGGGCATGTTCACCTTTCGACAGATCGCCGAGTGGAACGAGCGCGACGTCGAACACATGGCCTCGGAACTCAACACCTTCCCGGATCGCATCCGCCACGACAATTGGATCGCCGGCGCCAAGGAACAGCATTTCCTCAAGTACGGCGAAGAAATCTAGCCGGCGACGCGATTCGGTAGGGCCGCGACAGCGCCCGCTTGAGCCCCTCCCCCCTCTGTTTGTCTCCGACTGTCTTCTATCAGCGGCGGATGTCCCGCAATGATTACCTCAACATTTTGTTTACTTCCGGGGGTCGGCGTTCGAATGGAGCGTCGATTCTGGCGCGACGGTCTCTCCACGTGGGACCGATTTCTTGCGACTCGCGAGGTCCAGGGAATCAGTGCAGCTCGAAAAGCGCTCTTCGATGACCGGATCGCGGAGGCCCGGGAGCATTATACTCAGGACGACAGCCGCTACTTTTCCCAGGCCCTGTCTCCCCGTCATCAGTGGCGTCTTTATGAATGGTTGCGGGAGCGAGCGCTCTATCTTGATATCGAGACCGACTGCTTTGGCCAAATCACCGTGGTGGGACTCTACGGTCGGGGCAGCTATACCGCATTGGTGCGAAACGAATCGCTGGGACTTATTCGCCTGAGAGAAGAATTGTCACGCTACGATCTACTCATCACGTTCTGTGGCTCCACGTTCGACCTTCCCATGCTGCGCGCGCACTTCCCCGACCTTCCACTCG
>JAHFEW010000090.1 GCA_023248215.1 Nitrospira sp. | reverse complement strand
CTCGGGACTGAGTGGATCGAGCAGCAACCGGACCACTGGATGGCCAAGATCTACCGTCTCGCCGCCCGACTGCGCATCACCATTTTCCTGTCACACCCCGAACGGGACCCGCAGTCCCAGCTCCTGCACAACACGGTGTTTGCCATCAGCCCTGATGGACGCCTGGCAGGGACGCATCGCAAGATTAATACGCTGCGCGTCGGCTCTGAAGCCTGGTCGACTCCCGGCACGCAGGCGACCGCGTTTCGCATGGCGCCGTTTGGAGCCATCGGCCTCCTGATCTGCGCTGACGCCTACTCACCGGGCATTGCCAACAGCCTGAAGGCCCAAGGGGCAAAGGCCCTTGTCTCGTCGGCAGCCTGGGCGCCGGGACTCCATGGCCCGAACGGCGAATGGGAACGTTGCACGAAAGATACGGGCCTGCCTTTGTTCGTGTGCAACCGCACCGGAGCGGACCGCACGCTCGATTTCAGGAAAGCCGACAGTGTTGTCGCCCAGGATGGACGGCGACTCCTCTCGCTGTCCTCTGAACGATCCGCCATCTTCATCATCGACTGGGATCTGAAGGCAGGCACACTCGCCTCGCCAGAATACCAGCGCATCCTGCTCTAGCTGGATGCGCCGTGAAGCGTATTTCGCAACGGATCTGAGCGTATGGCCGATGGCTAATGGCCTATAGTTGAATGCACAAACCGAGACTTGTCTGGTCCGGACCATGTGCCATAAGCTATCAGCCATTGGCTCCTGCTTCGCACCGAGAGCCCTGTTCGCCGTAACGGGTCACAACGACTTCAGCAGGCCTTCAAATAATGCGATGCCGGCAGGCCAGTCACCGAGACCGCTGTCCGCATTGATATGGCCGACTGCACCGACCTCGACGAACTGACTCCCCCAGCCGGCGGCACAACGCCGCGCATAGGCGACAGACCCGAACGGATCGTCGCTGCTGGCGACGATCAGACTCGGGAAGCGAAGCTTCCCTGAAGGAACCGGCTGAAAGCCTTGTGCCGCTGAGGGAAAGAGGGATCCGTCAGGATCGGGGACTGCCACCAGAAATGCCGCGCAGACAGGCGCGGACGAACGATGCGCCCAGTGGGCCACCAACAGACATCCGATGCTGTGGGCAATCAACACAGGCGGCGCGGACAGGCGATCCATCGCGGCATCAAGCCCGAGTAACCATTCCTCGCAGACGGGACGATCCCAGTCACGCTGCTGCACCCGCTGCCATTCAGGATGCTGTTGCTCCCACAGGGTTTGCCAGTGCTGCGGCCCGGAGTTGCCGATCCCCGGCACGATCAAGGCCACAACCCCGTCGCCCACCGCCCTGTTACCTGGCACGCCCTGCGCGCTCCGTGAGCCAAGCGACCGCTCCCGCACCAGCGGCTCGACCGCTGGCGAAACAGGCCGTGAGCAGATAGCCGCCGGTCGGGGCCTCCCAATCCAACATTTCTCCCGCACAAAACAGACCCGGCAAGGCACGCAGCATCAGCCTGTCGTCGAGCGCCTCGAACATCACTCCACCGGCAGTGCTGATCGCCTCCTCTAACGGGCGCGGCGCCACGAGCGTGAGCGTCAACGATTTGATCGCCGCCGCCAGACGGGTCGGATCCGTAAAATCTTCCTTCGAGACGATTTCTCGAAGCAGTCCAGACTTCACTCCTTCGATATGCGCGCGCCGCTGCAAATGTGTCGCCATCGTCCGCTTGCCGCGCGGCTGAGACAGGTCCTTGATCAGACGCGGCAACTCGCGGTCGGGTGCGAGGTCGAGTCTGAGCGTTCCCCGGCCCTTGGCCTGAATCTCATCGCGGAGGCAGGCGGCCACCGCATAAATCACGCCGCCCTCCACGCCAGTCTCAGTAATCACAAACTCTCCCATGCGACGCATCACCTCGCCGGTCGGAGACTTCGCGACCACGCCCACGGTTTTCACCGGATGCCCGGCGAACTTGGCGCGGAAATGTTCACTCCATGCCACATCGAACCCGCAGTTCGCCGGTTGTAACGGGGCAATCGGAACGGCACGCTCTGCGAGCAGGGGTACCCATGCGCCGTCCGACCCGAGCTTCGGCCAACTGCCGCCTCCCAGCGCTAAGATGACGACATCCGCCTGCAGAGCGCGAGTCCCCTCTGGCGTATCAAAACAGAGAGCACCCTCGTTATCCCAGCCACGCCAGCGGTGCCGGACACGAATGGTCAAGCCGGTCTGACGCAGTCGGCGCAACCAGGCGCGCAGCAGCGGCGCGGCCTTCATATCGGCAGGAAACACACGCCCGGATGAGCCGACAAATGTCTCGACTCCGAGGTCCTTCGCCCAGCCACGGAGTGCGTCCGGGCCAAAGTCAGCCAGCCATGGCGCAATCTCTGCCCGGCGTTCGCCGTACCGTGTGAGAAATAGTTCGGCTGGATCGGAGTGGGTCAGGTTCAGCCCGCCTTTTCCGGCCAGCAGGAACTTGCGACCGACCGACGCCATCGCATCATAGAGCTCCACCTGCGCGCCTCCGGCCAACGCCGCCTCCGCCGCCATGAGCCCGGCCGGTCCACCACCGATAATCGCAATCTTCATGTTCCCGCTCATCTCCCACCAACTGCTTCACAGCTGTCCTCAATCGATTCTCATGCGCCCTTGCTCTGCACCCATTGCCCGGATCGGTCCGTTGTCGGGCCACGCGAGCCTGCTCAATGGTTCCAATATCGGAAGACGTGCGCCTCCGCGATGGCGCCGAACCTTATCCCAACAGGGAGTAAAGCTCAAGCGAGTCCCCCGCTGATCCTGACGAAGGGGCGCGGGAAGGCAGAATTACGACTGAAGAGATTTTTTGAACCCCGGAACAATCGCCTTGAAGAACGCATTCTTCACCAAATTGACAAGGACCTCCCAGGTGCTGGCGCGCGGATCGGTCAATGGCCCCGAGAGGGTCGTCTCCGTGGCCACCTGGTCGCGAGGAACGTTCTTGAACAGGTCAGTCAGACTTTCGATCAGACCTTCGTATACTTGTTGGAGGAACCCCTTATCCTTGTCCTGCTCCGGGTCGTACACATCCACATCCTTGAAGAAGGGCCGAACATAACCGGTGACCTTGCCTTTCTGCACGGTCAGTTCGCTGAAGAACGCGAAGGTTCCGGCCTGCACGTCGGCATCAGCATGGGCGCGCAAGACATTGTTCATCGACATGAGCTTGGTTTTCAGAATTTTGACCTTCAGATCGAAATCAGGCAGAGGGGCTTGGGGCCGAATGATTGCGCGTGTCGTGAGTTTCCCGTTACCCATGAAGCGGCCTGTGAGATCGACTTTCGCGATGCCCTTGTCGAACCGGTTGGAGAAATCCTCGATGGTCATCTCCATCTGGGCGAGGAAGACGCGATAACCCGGCTGGGTGTCTTTGTTTACAAACCCTATTTCACTATTTGTAATTTTCCCGCGCTCGACTCGCAGCGTCAGTCGAGGTTTCCTCTGGCTGGGGTTTGTCCAGGGTACCGCCGCTTGCGCCGCTTGCTTGGCTTTTGCCGATGAGCCTCCCGCCTGCACATAATCCGCCCGCAACCCATCTACGGTTAGTGCTTGCAATTCTACCTGCTCGACGGTGGGGGAATATTCCACGTGGCCCTTGGCGTCAAGGATGCCATCCCGCACTTGCAGACTCATACGCCCCGCCAGCGGCAACAAATCCTTGAGTGGGATATGAGTCAACTCGACGTTCACATCGATACCGGCATGTGGCTCTGCCAGGAAATCAGCCTTCCCGTCAACGGTGAGCCGGCCGGAATCAAACATCTGGGCATCCAGCTTGATCTCGGACGGATACTCATTGTCCGCGGACTCGATGTTCCGGATATTTTCAGCCTGAAATTGAATGGCCTGCAATCGCAGAGGTTTGCTGTTCGGGGAATCGATATACGTCACGTCGCCGTCGGAAATCTGCAGGGCATTAATTTCCAAAGGGTAGAGTTCCAACACCGTCTTCTGCCACCCGCGGTCCTTCAGGTCTCGTTCACCACCGGCTTCCTCAGCGGCTTGTGTCCGCGTGAAGTGAATGACCGGTCGCTCGATCCGATGATCGCTCACCACATTCCCGGTCAAGAGCTTGCGCCAATGGACGCTTGCGCTCCACCGGCCAATTTTGACGAGCGGCTGCTCGGGCCGCTTCGTTTGGGCCAAGACGACATTTTCAAGATCGGCGGACAAGCCAATCGGATGGAAGTCGAGTGAACCGATCGTCAGCGTGTAGCCGTTCAACGTCTGATTCGCCCGCCGTTCGGCATAGGTGCGCAACGATTCATCGAGAAAGGAGAACACCACGATCAGGAGCACCACTATGACGGCCAGAACGATGCCGGTTTTTTTCAGCCACGGATGCGAGGATAGGGACCAATTCATAAATGACTCTCTCGTGGGGTGGGCAGGTGACGACAGGTGTGCGCACGTATCGGTGCCATCTTACGGTCCGTCTTCCCGGTCGGATACTGGCAAAAGCCCGAGGGACAACGTCGCGGTCAAGAAAAAAAGATGGGGCCTAACGGGGAAGCGTGACCGGAAGAAACCACGCCGGCTTCATGCGCCCGAAGTCGGTGCGCACGTGAGCCTTCAACGTCGCCTTGGAATCCAACACGTACTGCCGCTCCTTCTCCCGCACGAACAGCACCCAGTGCCAGAAGGGCCGCCCTCCCTCCAGATGCCACTTGATGGCCAGCAATGCACAATCAGGCAAGTACGACCAGGAACGAAACGGCCTGGCCGCCCGCGCGGCACGGACACCGAACTGCGCGAGTAATCGCCGTACAGAGGCCGTCTCCGACCACAATTTTCGATCCTGAGCCGAGATGCCCAGCGACGCGGCCACGGCCTTTGCACGCGCGTAGGAAACCCCGGCGATCGCCGCCACCGCCGCGATGCCACAGCCGGTTCGCTCTTCTTGAACGACAGGCTTCATGGCAGATCTATTTTCATCTTCCGCCCACCGGAGATGCTGAATCCCTGCCGTTCGTAGAACACCAGCGTCCGATCGAACTGCGGCAACGGAGGCGTCGTCACCTCCAGCCTGGTCCAGCCCTTCGATCCGGCACATTGTTTCGCCTCTGCCAGGAGCGTCGCGCCCACCTTGCGGGACCGGAAGCCAGGACGCACATACAATTCTGGAATCGTGCCGAACGCGCCTTCCGCATAGAGCGCACGGCTTTCAGACAAGGCCAGAAAGCCCACTGCAACCTCGCCTTCATGGGCCAACAGCACCGTATAGCTCCCGTCTGTCAGCCAGCTCCGCGCCCGCGCCTCGGTGTCGGCCTGAGAAAATCCAAAGGCCTTCGTCCCGATCGCCGCCATGATTTCTTGCAGCAACTCGCCGACCAGCTCGGCAATGATCGGCGCATCGGACGGCTGTGCTTGCGTGGTGTGAATCGACATGGCGCGACCCTACCCGCGGAGCACCAGCACGTCAAGGTCTTTATCCCTGTCGTGAGGCTGGGCCAATCGCCAAGGCACTGTCGGCAGGAGGCTACATTCAAACGGACATCTGGCAAGACAAGACTCACCTCGCGCGGCGAGTGCGGAGGCCCCCCTACGAACTGCCGCTCGATCTTCGTGCGCTTCCTCAAATACGACACAGCTGGATTCAATGCCTGTTACGGTGATCCACCACAGGGGTCACCACCTTGATCGCGAAGGTGATAATCCGCCACCCCGCCGCGGCGATCCAGCTGGATCAGACAGCACTCACCCAACATCTGTTTCAATTGCCTTCGGCCCCGCTGCACGCGCGACTTCATCCCGGACAAGGACAAACCGAGGCGTTCCGCCGCAGCTTGTTGCGTGAGTCCCTCCAGTTCCACCAGCATGATCGCGTCACGATAGTCTGGGGACAATCGGTTGAGCATCGGGCGAAGACAGCCGGCCAACTCCCTGCGGAGCCGGCCGGAATCTCTCGCGCGTTCAACGACAGGCGCGGCGGTCGTCAGGCCGGTCATCTCCATATCAGAAGCCAATCCAGCCGGCACCTCTCGTCGATATCTCGGCGCTCTGTAGTAATCGATGATCGCATGGCGCGTGATCTGATAGATCCACGACAGGACGCGGCGCGGATCCTTGAGACCATCGATCCGCTGATGGATCCGCAGAAACACTTCCTGCAAAATATCCTCGACCTCTGCTGGATTAACGACACGTTTCGCGATGAACCCGCGGAGGCCGTCATGGACCTGCTGCCACACTTCTGTCACCGTTGTCGCCATGACGGTTCCTCCGGCGTTCTTTTCCATACGGTACTGTTGCTTTTCATGCTGCGCAAGTCACGGACTCGGACGAACCATTCCCCTGCGGCACGCAGCAGCCGGTATTGGTAAGCGGCCCGGTCACGTCCAACTGCTCATGGACGGTAAAAATCTCCCAGGCATTGCCGTCCGGATCGGTGAACCACAGCTTATCTTGTCGCGCGAAACAACAGGCAATATTCTCTTCAACCTTTTCCAGAACACCACGTTCTTGCAGCCGCTGCTTCCAAACCGCGATCTCGTCGGTCGATTCGACCTCAATTCCCAAATGGTCGACCGAGCTGATCTTCCCGGTAGAGGATACGAGCGAAAAATTCAGCGCCGGTTCGGTCAAATCGAATTTGGCATAATCCGCCGTCTGCTTCTGAGGCGGTACCCCGAATACCTTTTCGTAGAACGCGACCGACTGGGGCACATGGCGCACATCGAGGGAAAGATGAAGTCTCATGGAAGGGCTCCTTTCAATCGCAGCGGGAAGTTCCGCCGCTCACCTCTATAGACGGAGCACCTTCGAAAAGGACGCAACAAGAACAGATGCAGGAAATGGAGACCTCATGAGATGGGTCGTGCCCGTCAACGGAAACATGCCGATCTGCCTCATGAGGACCCGCCCGCATGATTCATGACGGCTCGTCGCGAAATCGCGCAGTCGCGTGCGAGGTCCGCGACGCGAATAATGATGAGCGTCACGCTTGCGGACGCCGCCGAGACGGTGAGGCGGCGGTGTCTTGCATGCGGAGCCGCAAGGCCCCGAGGCGTACTTGAACAGTACGTCGAAGGAGCGAGTGGCGAGCCTGCCCGCCGAAGGCTCGTCGTAGCCGCGAATCCGCGCTTGCAGCAGAAGCGTTCATGCATCATGCGGGCTCGCTCTGCCCTCTGCCGACGCGTCGCTCCCCGACGCCAAGATGGAGCGCGGCAACATCGATCTCCTGCTCCAGGTGGTGAAGGACCTCGTCGCTGATCGTGCCGTTATTTCGCAGCCCGACCAAGGCCATCCGCTCGGCCGTCAAGGTCTCATGCTGCAGGCGCTGGAAGGCTTCCGTGCCCTCGATCGACGCCTTCCCTTCCATAATGTTGGAGCGGGCAAAACGCTCCAGCCGTCGGCTATAACGAAGCCGCACTCGTTCAACCTGCTCTGCCGTCGCCCAGTTCTCTCCCACCACTTGATCCAGCCGACTCAGCGCTGCCGTCGCCGCATGTTCCCGCGCCAACGTTTCTTCCTGCTCAAGCCCGTGGTCTTCTTCAAAACGAAGCAGACGAATGAGCGGCGGCAGCGAGAGCCCTTGCAGGACCAATGTGGCGAGAATGACCGTAAAGCTGATCAAGATAATTTCAGTGCGGAACGGAAATGGCGCACCGGTGCTGGTCGTCACCGGGAGAGCCAACGCGGCAGCGAGTGTGACGATCCCTCGCATGCCGGTCCAGGAAATGAGAAAGATACCCGACCAGGGAGGCATGGGATCGCGCGAGCGCACGGCAGCGCTCACCCACCGGGGAATGAGGGCAGCCAGAGGCACCCAAAGGAACCGCACCCCAATAGCTGTCGCGCTGACTAAGGCTCCTGCAACCAGGACAGGGCCGAACTGTCCGGCAGGCACCGCGTCGCGCAGCGCGCCCAACTGAAGCCCGATCAGAATAAAAATTACCCCGTTCAAGATAAAGATCAGGAGATCCCACACGGCGCGTGCCTGCAACCTGGTCGCCGGCGCCACGGCACTGCTGAAATACTGACGGATGTACAGCCCGCCCGCCACACAAGCCAGCACGGCAGACGCATGCACCGACTCGGCCAACACCCACGCGATATAGGGCACCAGCAACGTGATACCGATTTGAGTAAACCCATCTTCCGTCGCACAGAGCGCCCAGCGCGTGAGCCAGGCAACCCCGATCCCGATTGCGACGCCCACCAGCGCAGCAAACAGAAAATTGAGGAGGGTACCGCCGAGCACAAACGAGCCGCTCACGACCGCGCCCACCGCCGCCCGGTACAACACCAGCGCCGTCGCATCGTTCACCAGACTTTCGCCTTCGAGAATCGTGACGACCCGACGCGGAATCTGCAGCCGTTTGCCGATCGCCGTCGCAGAGACGGCATCCGGCGGCGAGACGATCGCTCCCAGCGCAATCGCCTCCGCCCACCCGATGCCGGGTAATACGGCATGCGCAACCACCGCCACCCCGGCGGAAGTCGCCAACACCAGCCCCACTGCCAACAGGGAAATCGGTCGAAGGTTCTGACGAAACTCACGCAGTGAGGTGAAATAGGCGGCCGCCCACAAGATCGGTGGCAGAAAGACTAGGAACACGAGGTCCGGATGGAGTGTCACCGTCGGCAAACCGGGCACTACTCCAAGCACCAGGCCACCAAGCACAAGAAAAATCGGGTACGGAATGCAGATCTTCTGCGCAATCGTGGTCAGCGCAAGCACGACTGCCAGCAACATGATGATGACTTCGAGTTGGTGCAGACTTTCCATCTGTGAGACTTTTGCCGATGCGACCGACCGGAACCGTCCAAACACGAGCGACGTAGGCAGCCTGTTACATGCCTATCGTCTCAAGCCGCTGAAGGTCTTCGGGAGCAATCGTGAACTGGTCGGACTGCAGATCTTCCTTCATGTGTTGTGGGTTGGTCGTGCCCGTTAGCGGAAGCATGCCGATCTGCATCGCGAACCGAAATACGAGTTGCGCCAATCCCATGCCGTACTTGGCGGCCATCGCCCGCACCTCGGGCTCGGCGAACAGCTCACGATTGGCGGTCAACAGCGAGAAGCCTTGGTAGATGATCTGGTGCGTGCGGCAAATCTCCCGCACCTCTTGATCCCAGCCGAGGGCGGCATAACAGCGATTCTGCACCACCATGGGTTTGTGCCTGGCCCGTTCGCAGAGCAGTGTGAGCTGTTCGGCGGTCACATTGCTGATGCCGATCATCTTGGCTTTTCCCGATTCATACAGGCGCTCGATCGCGGCCCAGACTTCCCAATCTTCCGCTCCCAACCCCCGCCGGTAGTGGGGGCCGTGCAAAACATAGGAATCGATATAGGCAGTATGGAGATGGGCCAGGGAACTGTCGAACGATTGTTTCACCTGGGTCGTGAGATCGGCTTGCACATCGTAAGGAGTGCGATGGTCTTGGCCGGTGACCGACGTGAACTTGGTTTGCAGAAAGAGGCGGTCACGTGGCGTGCCCTGCCTCGCCAACTCCAGCAGAGCCTCGCCCACCAGCGCCTCCTGGTAGTGGATCAACTGATTGGCGGTATCGATGGCCGTGAACCCTGCGGCGACAGCCTGTTGCACCAAGTGGGTCGTGGCCTCCTTCTTCCACGCCGTCCCATACATGAACGAGGGAATGGGAATCTGATTATATGCCGTCAACATTGCGTGAAGCCCTCCGTCCCGTACCATACACACATCCTCGCGCCGGTCTCAATATTCCAAATGGCCCGCGAAGTTGTTACAGTGCGCCGTCACCCTCAGCGAGGAGCACAGAACACATGGATCCAGAGCAAGCCAATCAAGTCGTGGAGATTCGACTCACCTACCGATACATCAAACAACATCCCTGGACGGTGCAGGCCATCACCGGGTTCCTTTCGGCCTATTTTATGGAGAAACCCGGTTTTTCCGTACAGCGGCATTTTGACGAGCTCGAATCCGGCATGCACGTGTGGTTGTGCGACATTCCTCCTCGGATGAAGGTATCCGTACTCCTACGGCGTCTGCAGGCAGACATTCCCCCCTGCCGTCATCTCCCGTCCCCCGAGCAGGTGGCCAGACCGCAGTATGTCATCGATAGTCCTGAGTAAACACCGCGCATGCGTCTCTTGCGCCAGCTACAAGCGCTTGATTACATTGCACGAAACGTGAACAAAGGAGAACTGCTATGCGAGTGATCGTGGTCGGAGGAACGGGCACCATCGGGTCCGCCGTCGTCAAGGCGCTGTCGGCTTGGCACGAGGTGGTGCCGGTCGGATACAAGAAGGGCGCCTTTCAGGTGGACCTGGCCTCGCCGGACTCCATCACCCGATTGTTCAAGGCGGTCGGCACCTGTGATGCCGTGGTGAGCACGGCCGGCATTGCCAAATTCGCAAGCTTGGACGAGCTCAGTTACGAGGATTACTTCATCGGGCTGAAGAATAAACTGATGGGCCAGGCCAATCTCGTGCGGATCGGCAAACAATTCGTCACCAACCAGGGATCGTTCACGCTCACCAGCGGCATCCTCAGCCAGGAACCCATCAAGGGCAGCGCCGCCATCAGCATGGTGAATGCCGGACTGGAAGGCTTTGTCCGCGCCGCCGCCATAGATCTGCCGCGAGGCCTCCGCGTCAACGTCGTCAGCCCGCCCTGGGTCACGGAAACGCTAATCGCCAGGGGCATGGACCCGTCGATCGGATTACCTGCCGACAGAGTCGCGCAGGCCTATCTCTCCAGTGTGGAAGGCACGATGACGGGACAGGTGCTTGATCCCAGAAAAATTGCCGCCACGTAAGTCTCCTGTGCCTTGCGTCTTACGGTCGAAGGTTTTCCCGAAGCCTGGCCAATTCCTTCTCGTAAAACTTCGCATCGCCTACCCCTGCACCAGGTCAAACGTCCCCAGCAGATAGGCGCGACCATTCACCATGAGCTCCATGTTATGCGTTCCTGGATAGTGCCTGCGAGTGGTCAGTTGCGCCAGCGAGAGCGTCTTTCTCAACGGCACCGCTTCTTGCGGAGCCAACTCGACGGTCTTCAGTTTGAACACCTTCGGTCTGTGTGCGCCATTGGCTTTGATGTACCGCACGCGCAAATCCACCAGCACCCGTTGTGCCATCGAAGCCCTGTTGGCAATCTCGCAGGTAATGGCCACAGAGGAGCCGATCGCAGGGCGCTGCGGGGTGATGCGCACCTTCCCCACCGACACCAGCGCCGCACCGCCGAAGCCCAACACATCGAGTGCGCCCGATTCAGCCCGCTTCACCGCCGAACGTAGCGCATGGCGGATCACCCAACGGCGCTCCTCCGTCGCCTGCGTCATCCACTGTCTGGCCGTCGCCACGAGCAAGGCCGGGTGGTCCTTCCCGATGTCATTGAGGTTGTTCGCCACGCTTCGACGTACAGAGAGTTCGGGATCGTCCTTGAGCAGTTCAAGCAGCGCGAGGACAGGACGCGGATCAGCCTGAAACGTGCGCAACCGTGGCGCCCAGGGCAAGCGAGGACGCGTACCTTCCGACACCAGGCGGCGCACGTCAGCGCTGGGGTCGGTGGCCCACTCCTTGAGGCGAGCCAGCGTGGCATCTTGATGCCGCTCCAGATAACGACGAATGCTGAACTCCGCCGTGAACAGTTTCGTCAGCACATACTGCGCGCGCATGGAGACTTCGAAATGCTCCAGCCCATATTCGGCCACGAACAACACGTGCGGGAGAAACAGGAAGGAGGCCATGCCCTGGCCGCCGGTTCTCTCAGGCCTTTGGTCGAGCGAGGCGATGAGAATCTCCACCGCCTTTGCATAGTCATTGGGCAGGTAATGCCGGAGCGCCTGGGCGATTTTCCGGCCACGCGGCATTAACTCGAGCGCGTCATAGTCCTTCAACGCAAATCTGACGAAGGCCTTTTCGTCAAATGCAGGGGAGACGGCGGCAATCATCCGTGCAATGGTGCGGGGAACAGCAGCGCCGAATTGATTCTTGAGCGGTTCAGCCATGCAGTGTCACCCGTCGAGCCCCATCGTGAAGGGAACCGGCGAGCCGCTGAGTATTACCCACCGGCAAACACCGGGCGGAAGCCCGCCTCGGTCAGGATGCGGGCCACTTCCGTGCGCTTGTCACCCTGAATCTCGATCCGCCCTTCTTTCACCGTGCCTCCCGCGCCGCAGGCCTTTTGCATGGCCTTGGCCAGCTGCTCTTTCTCGACCTGACTGATGCCGGCAAATCCCGTGACGACTGTCACCGTCTTGCCGCCGCGATGCGCCGTCTGCCGGATGATATCCACCCGCCCACGGTCCTTCTTCTTTCGTTCGAAGGAGGCCGCAGCAGGTCGGTCGGCAGGGGCTGCAAGGTCTGATTGAACAGTGGGCGGCAACTCCACATGCTTCAGCGCCGCAAACGGACTCTTCCAGGGGACCGGCTCACCATCCGTGGGAATGCGTTTGGGCGCCTTCATGCTTTCACGCTCCTGCCATAAGCTATGAGCCATCGGCTCCTAAACTCGTCGTTCGTCGCTCGCATTTCGTCGTTCGGGAGATACGCTTCACGATGTACGCTTCACGGCTATTGAGGCATCTTTCAGGGTCGTCAACTCAATGTGTAGGGCACTCGTCCCATCACCGATCAACACCTGCCCCTCTTGGATGGTGCAGTGCAGCTCCATGTTGCGTTGCGCGAGTTGGGTCAAGGCACGGCCCTCCTCCGGCGGCAGATTCAGGACGGTCAAATTATTGAACCGATCGAGCGCGGTCAGACTTTGCTTCCACCATTGGTCTGCGGCACGACCGCCATAGGTATAGACGCAGACCTGTGCGGCGCGACCGCAAGCCTGGCGAATGGTTTTCTCGTCCGGTAGGCCCACCTCAATCCAGCGCGTGATGACGCCCGTCAAATCCTTCTGCCAAAGCGCCGGCTCATCATCGCTGCTCAGCCCACGGCCGAACGACAAGGCCTCGTCTGCATGCAGCATAAAGGCCAATAGACGTATCATCATGCGCTCGTCGGTTTCGGACGGATGGCGCGCGAGGGTGACCGTATGGTCCTGATAGTAGTGGCGATCCACGTCGACGATGTGGAGGATCGCTTTAAAAATGGTGGCATTCGGCGCCATGAAATCGTGCGGTCCTTGTTCGTGAAGGATTCAGATAGTTGAGTGGACGGTCCGCATGTTATTTCCTGACAATCTTCGCTTCAGCAAAGGTGTTCTCGATCATAAAGCGCAGGTCGCTGGCGACGGTGGCTGGATCGATGCTCGGACCGATTTCGATCCAGTAATGCAGGGCGAACACGAGCGCATGCTCGCTAAAGTCTTCAAAGAGGACATAGGGTTCGGGCTCCTTGAGAATTTGTCCGTGCCGACCGGCCAGGTCGCCCAGCATCTCTTTCACGCGTCGCGCATCCGACCCGGTCGCGACCGCGATCCGAAGCGAATATCGTTTGCGAAAGCTGGAATAGGTCCAGTTGGTCAGATTCCGCTCGAGCAGATTACTGTTCGGGATGAGGGTTTCCACGCCATTGGTATCCCGGATCGTCGACGAGCGCAGCCCGATGGTGGTGACCATGCCCCTGATGCCATCGACTTCGATCACGTCGCCGACGCGAAGCGGACGCTCCATGAGAAGCAGCAACCCGCTGATGACATTCTTTAAGAGATTTTGAGTGCCGAATCCAACGCCGATCGCCAGTGCGCCTCCAAGAAAGGCAAATGCGGTAATCGGAATCTTGACGAACATCAGCGTAATGATCACGAGCACCAGGAAGAGAAAGGCCAAGGCCCATTGGCGAATAATATTGGCGACGTTCGGATCGACTTGCAGTCGCGTAATCGCCTGTTTTTCAGCGAATCGTGCCAAGACCACCGCCATCCAATAACCGATGACCAGGATGGCCATCGCCGTCAGCACTTTTCCGACAGTGACGCTGCGGTGCCCGGTGACGCTCTTCCCGTCCACTTCGATCGTATCCTCGGCGGTGAATAACTCGACATTCCACATGTTGCCGAACACAGCCATAGCCGAGGTTCCCCAGTCCTCCAGGCGCGTGATGACGGAGCGAGCCTGCTCCCGTTGAGCGAATTCAGCCTGCCTATGCTCGATCAATCCCAACAAGGAATCCGTGCGCTGGAGCATGCGCCGATACAGATCTTCCCGGTGGCGATAGGCGCGGAGCATGTCATTGAGATATTGGGCCGTTGCAGACGAAGAAGTTTCTGCGAGGCGGTTCTCCACGTCGCTGATTTGGCTTCCCACCATGCCCAGTTGCTGCAACCCGTACTCTTTCCAACCCTGAATCTGCTTGGCGGCAGCGGCCAGCTTCGATGACGCCTTACGTTCTTCTATGACGGAGAGGGTCCCCTGAGCCGTGGCATAGCGGATCTCCCAGATATGCCGTTCATGCTCCAGTCCATTCACCATCTGGCGAAGGAGATCCACATGCAAATTGTCATTGTCGAATTGAAGGCGACTCAGCTCGACGGCTTCGGCCAGGTGCGTCAGCCGCTCTCCCTTGGGACGACGCGACGAGGACTTGGAGGAAGTCGTGGCATCGGCCGCGGCCAGCTTCGCTTCACTGGCCGCGACTGCCTGCCGTTGCGCGGCTTGTTCCAGCACCGATCGGTCCAACTCCGACATCAGCGCCTGGTGGTCTGCGTCTAACCGTTTCGTGATTTTCTCATAATCCTGCTTGGTGAATTCAGCCTGCTCTCCGGCGACGGTGCGCTGGCGATTGAGCAAGGCGATGCGCTGGTGCGCTTCCGTCAGCTCTTCCTGGATCTGCGTTATATCCGCCTCTAACATCCCCGTCCGCGCCGACTCCACTCGCTCGCGCAACTGGGCGAGGTCACGATCCCAGGTGAGGGCTTCCCGCTGAATGGGATCCTGCACCCCTTCGAGACGTTCAGCAGCTTGGCGAGCTTGTTCTTGTGAGGCTTTCAAATTGCGCCGCGTGCTCTCGGCCAAACTCTCGGTCATGGTCAGCCTGGTTTGAATGCCCTGCGCCGTGAGGGCCATAGATCGTGCCGCATCACGTAACTCATCGACCATCAGCACCGTATAGGGCGGAGGCGTGGGGAATCCGTCCCATTCCTTATTCTGGCGTTCGACCTCCCGCACGCGCAGGCGCATTTGATCGAGCTTCCTCAATGCATCGAGATGTTGCTCATAGATCTGTACCACCTGCTGCAGCAATGAGCGGCGCTCCATCAATCGAGCGTCCGTCGTGCCGGGGGGCGCCCCTTTCCGCAAGGTCTGCGGTGAATTGATCTCGCTGAGCTCCTTTTCGGCTACCGCCCGTTTGCTTTGTAAATCAGCCGCGACCGCGGCTGAGTCGGATCCATCCGCCGGTGTCTGAGGCGACTTGCCGGGAAATACCTCGACACTGGATCGAGTGCCCTTCTCCGGGGAAGCAGCGGTGGCCTGCGTGAGGAAGCCTGGAGTCTGGGACAGACCGATCAGGAACGCAAAGATGAGAGCGAGTTTCATGGGCACGAGCGTACACCTCTCGGTGAAGTGAAACATCCTGCTTCATATGTACAGAGCTGATGGTGATTGTACAAGCCGCGCAGGCTTGAACCAAGAGGAGATCAGGCTGGTCGT
>JAHFEW010000089.1 GCA_023248215.1 Nitrospira sp. | reverse complement strand
TCAGCCGTTCGGTTTCTTGATAGCCGCCTTCGCCAATCCGGACGTGGCGGATGACGCCTTGCTTATCGATCAGATACATCGCCGGCCAGTAGCGGTTGCCATAGCTGTTCCAGGTCGAGAAGTCGTTATCGATCGGGACAGCAAACCGGATGTCGTGCTCCTTGATATAGCGTTTCACGTTCTCAACTTCACGCTCATGGGAAAACTCCGGCGAGTGAACGCCGATGACCACGAAGCCCTGATCGGCATATGTCTGATGCCACTGTTTCACGTACGGCTCGACATTTCGGCAGTTGTAACAGCCGAAGGTCCAAAACTCGACCATGACGACCTTACCCTTGAGATCGGCGAGATGCAGCCGCTCACTGTTCAGCCAGGTCTCGTTGATGATATCCGGCGCCTGCATACCCACTCCGGCATTGACGATAGTCCACACAGCGAGGACTCCAAGGAGGAGAACGATCAACGCCGAGGCTAACTGCTTCATCTCATATCTCCATTTTGCACCGACGCGATCCATTCTTCCAGGATGTTCAAAAGGTCGTTCCGCAAGGCCGCAGCGGAGCGTGAAGGCGAGGAGGTACACACCGCACTTCGTGCGACCCGTTCGCCGGTCACATAGTTCCAGGCGAACGGATAACTCCTTGACTGCTTCCGGTCCTCACGTGGGGCCTTTGCGCGGCGCGAGAACGAAGTTGGCGGCCTTTTTCAACATCCTGCCTATTTCGCAATCGCGATCGCCGGCGTCGGGTACTTCGTGAGATCCGTCACCGTCATTTGGAACAGATTCGAGAGGACCGCAAAGGCCTCTTGATTCCAGCTTGGCACCATGCCCTGGCTCACGGGATACTTGCGGATCGAATAATGCCTGCCGTCAAACGGTACGGAAAATTCATAGTCGCCCGGCTTCGAATCCGACTCCTCGATTTCGAGGGTTCTGGCCGGATTCCTCACCACGGTTCTGGTCCTGGGATCGGAAGGCACCATCATTTCCGGCTCTTCCTCAATACTTCTGGCCACAAAGCCGATGATCGCGTTCATACTGCGAAGCAAGATTGAGCCATGCAAGGGATAGTCGCCGCCTGGATTGCCCGCCCTGATATCGACCAAGACGGAGTCGAGAGGGAACCGCTGCGCCTCTTCGTGGAGACGGCGCCGCTCTTCGTTCGAGAGGCGACTGGGGTCAAAGTTGGCAATGAACAACCGACCGACCACCTTGCGGCGCACCGTATGGACCTTCCCTTCGACATCGCCCTCCCACCGAAATCCCTTTTCCAGCGCGGTCACGACTTCGTCGGGATTGGGCGGACGATTCGTTCGGATCGTCTGTGCCTCTTCAAACAAAATAGGGCCGACAAATAGCTTGCGCTCCGCGTCGAGACCGGCGAGATGCAGGAGTCGTCGGCGAAACTCGAGATAGCCTTCGCCCTGCGATGGAGCGTTAAACAGGACTTTCGGCCCGCCTTCGTCATCCAGGGCAATACCCCGTGCCATGAGCCGTAGCACCATATTGATATCGTACCCTTGCCGGACGAGAAACTCGAACTTGTCCTCGTCCAACGGCCGGAGCACACGTTTGGTGAACTCCTCTCCCGTGATTGGAACGATGGTGATCGTCGGATTCTCGGCGACGCTGGCGGAGTATTCGAGATTAATCGCCCGCTCGGTCGAATCGGTCGCTGACCCGATCCCTCCACGAATACCGGCATTGGTGCGAAAGTCGAATGTGGCTGCCACGCTCGACACGGCGGTGAAGTGAACCGGCCTGTGATAGCGGGCGCGCGCGATGTTCAAGAGCAAGAGATCGGCTTCGACATAACTCACGGTCCGGTCATATTCGATCACCGCCCGATGCATGGCGATGGGTGACAGACAACCGGTGTGGGCACTCAGAATACATGTGCTAAGTAGAATGCTCAAACAGGTTCTCCAGCAAGGCCCGAGCGACTGAGAACCCGAGGCGTACAGTTTCATGTACGTCGCAGGGAGCGAAGAAGCGAGAACGCCGCTGGAGACCTGTTTCAGCATTCTAAATTCCCGCGTACCATTCATACCCCTGATCTTCCCAATACCCACCCCTTCCCTGCCCGATGCCGCCGAGCGTCTCCACCAGTTCGATCTTCACCACATACTTAGCCTGCTTGTAGCCGAGCTGGCGCTCGAATCGAAGACGCACCGGCGCACCATGAGAAATATCCAGCGGCTTACCGTTCAGCTCGTAGGCGAGGATGGTCTGCGGGTGATAGCAATCTTGTATCGCCATGCTCTCGTAGTAGGCCATGCCTTCGTCGTCGACATCCGCACAATGAAAGACCGCATACTTGGCGTTCGGCAGCGGTTGCACGTGGTGCATCAGGTCGCCCAATGGCACGCCGCTCCACTTTCCGATGGCACTCCAGCCCTCCACGCAATCGTGTCGCGTAATCTGTGTGCGTGACGGCAATTCTTTGAGCGCAGGCAGGGTCCAACTCATCGGAGTCTGAACTAAACCGACGACCTCCACCTGCCACTTCGCAAAGTCCGTCTCAACGTGGGCGGCATAATCGGCCGTACCAGGATCAGTGTTACCGTTGGCCGGAAAGACCGCGGACACATCCGAGTCGGTGTATTCCTTCGCCAACGCGTTGGCCGGTGTGATCGCTCGCTGAACCAGATCGGTGAGAGTCTCGGCCTTATTCAGCACGCCGGGGAACCAGCTGCTCTGCGTCAGATTGTCGCAGCCGGCCAACGCTATGAGGCTCGCGACCCCCAGCGTACCCTTCAGGAACTGTCGCCGTTTCATGGCATTTTCAATTTTCATGGCGGACCCCTTCATATTTCACCACACACCAGCCAGTGACCATCGAGCGGATGTTGTTGAAGAACCCCGTCAGGATGACTTGCGACACATGAACCAGGATGAACCCGACAAATGAGAAGCAGGCGATAAAGTGGATCGTGCGTGCGGATTGCCGTCCCCCGAAGAGCGAGAGCAGCCACGGGAAGGCGGTATCGATCGTGGGGGACATTGTGAGGCCCGTGAGGACAATCAAGGGAGCCAATCCGAAAAGCACACCCATATAGGCGAGCTTCTGCAGGACATTGTAGCGCTTGGCTTCCTCCCCTTTCGGATGGCGCAGCACGAGATGGTCTTTTACCGCCTTACCGATGCCCTTTAGATCCCGACCAGTCGGGACCAAGTCGCGCGCGATATGCCGGCTGATGAAGGCGTAGGCCGCGAAGAACAGGCCATTGATCACGAAGAGCCAGGCAAAGAAGAGATGCCACTGCCGCCCCATTGCGAGCCACTTCGCACTCGGCACAGTCGCCCAAGCGGGAAAGGCACGAATGGAATGGTTCGAATAGCCCAGGACCCCGGTGGTATCGAACGGATGGCCCAGTATCGTGGTGATGCCTTTCACTTGGCCGTCATCCGATTTGGTGGCGCGAATGGAAAGCAACGGTTGGTCCCGATCTGATCGATCACCCCAATAGAGGGCCGGATGTGCATTGAAGATCTGCAGCCCGCTCATGATCAGGATGAAAAGCCATACTACGTTGAGCCAATGGCCGATCCGGACCGGGAGTCGATGGCGATAGATCCGCTCCTCTGACGGGCGTTGGCCGGCGGCCGTCTCCCTCGGTGCTGTCGAAGGCTGGTCCGCCGGCGGCGGCGCAGACATCACGGGCATCGGTTCAGTGACAGCGGGATCAGTGTGTAACGTCGGTGTCATGGGCTCCTCCAGCGTGAACGCGTAACAGAGAAGATGGTGTCGCTCTGCGCCTGAGTCGATGCGGAAGGGGAGTTCTTACGCTGAGAAGGGGGGCGACGGAACTATGGCGTGACCTGGGTGGTCAACCGCACGGCTGGCCAATTGTGATCGGCTTTCTTGACGTAGCCGGGGATATCGAAGATCCAGAGCGCCCGCACCGTGCCACTGTAGTTGAGATAGAGTTTTTCGCCGACCACCGTAAAGGCAGCCGGATCGATGGAGGCTTTGTAGCCTTTGGCCATGCCATAAGCGCAGAAGCCGCCATACTGGGGGGCGAATTTTTCGGGGTTTGCCAGGAAGACGTCCAGATGAGCTGCCGAGGCAAAGTAAAAGGTCGAACCTTGAAAGACGGCGTGGAACTCGGGAACACCCTGCATCGGAGTCCCCCTCGTGAAATAGGCGACCGGGTCGTAGCCTCGAATCGCGACCCCGTTCGGTTCAAAGAACTCGCCTGCCCGGGATGCTGTGACGCTGGTCAGCAGTAGGGTCATAGTAACCAGCAGCGTGACTCGTGTGTTCTGTTTCACCACACATCGCTCCTTCCGTCTTCGTCGAACGTCATTCGTCAACCGTAGAATGCTTTTGGCTCTCTCAATACCTTTGACGGAAGACCATTGACGATTCTTGCAATCAGTGATGATTGACGTTTGACGGTTAGTGTTGCAGGTCAGTCGTAGGCCACGTTCACATACACCTTGCTCGCGCTCTTTTCCGTCGTGAGTATCCGCATCATGTCCTCGTATCGGTCCAGGCCGTTCACCGGATGAGTCAGGAGTTTCGAGAGCCAGCCGGGAAACTCCAACTCGGCGCGGCAGAGGTCATACACGCCCGCTTCAAATTCCTCACCGTTGGCCTTCATCGCTACCCGTTTGCAGCACGGAACCTGGCCTGGGCGAGTTGCTCGATGCATCGGACCGCCAGTGCCGTCCAGCCGGTCTGATGCGTCGCGCCGACGCCGCGACCGGTCTCGCCGCAAAAGTATTCGTTGAAGAGGACGAGATCGCGCCAGTGTGGATCATTGGCATAGCGCGCAACGTCGCCATGGCAGGGTCGGCGGCCCTGCTTGTCCGGCAGGAAGATACTGGACAAACGCCGGGCAATCTCCTGGGCCGCTTCCTGCAGCGTCATCATCATGCCCGATCCGGTCGGACACTCCACCCGGAAGTCATCCCCGTAGAAATGGTGGTACCGTTCCAGCGCCTCCACCAGCAGGAAATTCACCGGGAACCAGATGGGGCCGCGCCAGTTGGAGTTGCCGCCGAAGAGCCCGGTATTCGACTCCGCCGGGACGTAGTCCACCTGATAACCGTCGCCGTTGGCCCAGAACACATAGGGCTTCTCCATATAGATACGGGAGAGCGAACGAATCCCGTAGGGCGACAGGAATTCCTTTTCATCCAGCAGGTACCGCAGCACGCGCTGCAGCCGATCCTTGGAGGGAATCGCCAGCAGGCGGTGCCCGTGGGAGCTTCGATCCGACATCATGTAGGAAATATGCCGTCCGAGGTCTTTCCGATTCTCCAGAAACCACTTCATGCGTTTGGTGAAACCCGGCAGCCGGTCCAGCATCTCCTGCTCCAACACCTCACAGGCATAGAGCGGAATCAACCCCACCATGGAGCGGATCTTCAGTGGGATGGACCGCCCGTCCAGCAGCAACTGGTCGTAGTAAAAGCCGTCTTCTTCGTCCCAGAGGCCGGTCCCGCCGAGGGTATTCATCGCGTCCGTGATCGCGACAAAGTGCTCGAAGAACTTGGACGCGATGTCTTCATAGGACGGATCTTCGCTGGCCAGCTCAATCGCCATGGAGAGCATCGTCGCGCAGTAGAAAGCCATCCAGGCTGTGCCGTCCGCCTGATTCAGGCGCCCGCCCGTGGGCAACGGTCGGGAGCGGTCGAACACGCCGATGTTGTCCAATCCGAGAAACCCGCCGGCGAAGAGGTTCTTGCCGTCAATATCCTTGCGGTTCACCCACCAGGTGAAATTGATCAGCAGCTTCTTGAACACGCGAGCCAGAAAGAGCCGGTCACGCTTCCCCCGCTCGCCCGTCATCTTGTAGACCCGCCACGCGGCCCAAGCATGGACCGGCGGGTTCACGTCTGAGAACGCGAATTCGTAGGCCGGAATCTGGCCGTTCGGATGCATGTACCACTCGCGTAGAAACAACACGAGTTGCTCCTTGGCAAAGTGGGGATCAACTTTCGCGAAGGGAATCATGTGGAAGGCCAGGTCCCAGGCGGCAAACCAGGGATACTCCCACTTGTCCGGCATGGAGATGATGTCACGATTGTAGAGATGGCCCCAGTCGTTGTTCCGCCCCCCCTTCCGGCTGTCCGGGGGGGCCGGGTGGGCGGGATCGCCTTCGAGCCAATTTTTGACCACATAGTGGTAGAACTGTTTGGACCAGAGCAGGCTGGCTTTGCCCTGGCGAGTCACCGCGCGTTCCTGTTCGGAGAGGCCCGCCGGGCTCACGCTGTCGTAGTACTCATCAGCTTCGCGGAGCCGTGAGGCAAAGACCTGGTCAAAGTCCCGGTTGGTGAGGGACTGGGGCGACTCTTCTTTCGAGACTAGCCTCAATCGAATGCTCACCTCCCGGCCCGCCGGCACGTTCACACGGTAGTACACCGCCGCTTTTGTCCCGAACTCCTCGGGATTCACCGCCTGGGTGTTGCCATGAATCACATACTCGTGGAAGGCATCTTTCACATACGGGGAACCGGTTGGCGAGTTGTACAACTTGGCCGTGTTCGTTTCATTCTCGCTCACGAGCACCGTCGGCAGCACTCCATCCGGTCCTGGCTGTGCTTCGAAGTGCCATGTGCCGAGCGATCCGTGCTCCGCCACCAGCTTGGCCATCTCCTTGCCGGCCCGCGTACGGCTGATCGTCGGTTTGTCCCAGTGGCCCTCCCCCATCCGGCCCCAGGACCAGGTATTCCGGAACCAGAGCGTGGGCAGCAGGTGGAGTGTCGCCGCGTCCGGACCGCGATTGGCCACCGTGATCCGAATCAGAATGTCATCCGGCGCAGCCTTGGCATATTCTGCAACAACATCGAAATAGCGGTTGCTGTCGAACACGCCGGTCTCCAACAGCTCAAATTCTGGATCGCCTTTCCCTCGGCGGCGGTTCTCCTCGACCAGCCAGGTGTAGGGAAATGCGGCCTGCGGATACTTGTACAGAGCCTTCATGTAGGAATGCGTCGGCGTCGAGTCCAGGTAGTAGTAGCATTCCTTCACATCCTCGCCGTGATTCCCTTCCGGACCCGTGAGCCCGAAGAGGCGCTCTTTCAGAATCGGGTCTCGCTCATTCCAGAGCGCGATGGCGAAACAGAGACGACATTCACGATCCGTGATCCCAAGCAGGCCATCTTCGCCCCAGCGGTAGGCGCGGCTCCTTGCCTGGTCGTGCGAAAAATAGTCCCAGCACTCGCCGTGCGGCGAATAATCTTCCCGCACCGTTCCCCATTGTCGCTCGGAGAGATACGGCCCCCAGCGTTTCCAGTTTTTCTCGCGCCGGGCGTCTTCGCCGAGACGAGCCGCCTCCGCGCCAGTCGCCTGTGGGAGCGACGAAGCTGTTGTTCGGTCAGACTTCTTCACGACGCGCCTCCCCATGTGCAGCCCCTACCCCTGGCCTGACTACTCCTTAACCACGTTGACGAATACCTTGATGGCGCCTTTCTCCTGCGTCAGCATCCGCATCATGTCCTGGTAGTTGTCGAGGCCTTCCACCGGATGCGTGAGGAACTTCGAGAGCCAGCCGGGAAATTCGAGTTCGGCGCGCGACAGATCGTACACGCCCGCTTCGAAATACTCCCGATTGGCATTGACGGTCCCCACCATCACCTTGTTGCCGAGGACGAATCCCAGGTTGATCATGTCAGCCGGCACCTGCACATTCCGGCCGCCGCCGGTGACGCTGGAGAGAATCAGGACACCGTTCTTCCCCAGATGTTCCATCGCTTCAAAGACGATCGGCGCAAAGCCGGTCGCCTCGAACATCAGATCAAAGGGCCCGTACTTCTCCGCCGCGGCCTTGAGGGACACCTCCTGCGTCGAGATATAGCGCGCGCCGATTTCGGCGAGCAGTTCCGAGTTCCGATACGGAGCCAGATTTCGTCCGAAGCTCACCACCTCCAGCCCGCGCATACGCAGCGACATGGCCGCCAGCATGCCGATCGTGCCCGCGCCCAGAACGGCGGCGCGCTTCGGTCGCCAGACCTTGAGCCGGCGTTGGGCCTCGTAGGCTTGGATAATCCCTTTTTCGATCACCGAGGTCGGCTCAAGCAACACGGCGACATGCTTCAACCCCTTCGGCACCTTGACGATGTACTCCGGCTCATCCACGAAATATTCCGTCAGATAGCCGTGCCGGAGGTTGATGCCCCGCTCGTAATAGACCTCGTCGGTCGTCATGTCATACTGGCCGATCCTGTCGTAGAAACTGCCGCCTGGCCGGCGCACGGTTGGTACCACATAGTCCCCTGGCTTGAGCTCCCAGACCTGGTCCCCTACTTCCACGACCTGCCCGAAACATTCGTGGCCAGTAACCAGAAAATCATAACCAGGAGGAGCCGCACCGTATTCAGCGGAATTGATCTCCTTGTCCGTGCCATCCACCCCGACGCGGAGGATCTGCACGAGCGCCCCGCGCCCGTTTGGAATGTCGCTGAGCGACGGTTTCGGCAACTCAGCGAGATGGATGGAGTTCGGTTTCCCTGGATAGACTGCTACTGCCTTCATCATCGCTCCTCCTTGTGTCATGGCTGGCGCAGGTTTCAACTCGATTGCGTCCCTTCGCCGTAGACGCTCAGGTGCTTACGTGCATTAACCCCGATCATGTTCCACACCACTTAAGGCCTCACCGAGTGTCCAAATCGCGGCGCCCAACAGGCCGAGATCCTTCAAGAGAAACTGTCCTGGGGCTACGGAGAGCGCGGGAAATCCGCCCAGACTCCCCTCCCATACCGGTGGGGTCGACAACATGAAGCTTAAGGTCCCCAGAAACAGAATGGATGCCAGTGCGCTGCCCGCAGCCGAGATGGTCGCGGAGACCGGCCGTGCCGCGATCATCAGGCCAATGGCGACTTCTAGCACTCCAAGTCCGTTCGAGAACGCCTGCAGGCTGAAGATGTTATAGAGCCAGCTCATGAAGGGACTGTTTGCCACCAACGGCTGAATCGCGCTGGCTTCGTAGGCGGTGAATTTCATCGCGCCGATCCAGACGAACACAGCCACGAGCCCGTAACGAGTCACACTGGTCCCGAGTGTTTGTAGTTTTTCACCAAGCGTATAATCACTCTCCATGGGCATGATGGTTGCGGTGGCTGATCTCATCATGGCGATTGTCCTCCCCTCATCAGATCACTGTATTGGCTGGAATGGGTTGCTCTCCCTGTGAACCGGACCACGTGCTGTCCTACCTGAGTAGTCGCCAAGGACGTGGAGTCCTTACAATGCGCTCAACCCAACGGCGTTGCTCGTCCTCGACCGTCCGTCCATGAAGTGGTTGCAGCGGTCCCGCATCGTGGCCAAGGACCTCTACAAGCTGGGTGATCTGTTCTCGCGTGAGGTGGGTCGGCGCCTGGTGGAAACCTGGCCGGTCCTGGATCTGGGCTACTCAGCCGCGGAGGACTCCGATTCCGGGCGGACCTTGCCCCAGAAGGAGCGATGGACATTGATCGTGTAGACGATGATGAGGCCGAAGCCGATCAAAAACCACCAGAGACCGACCTGCATCCCATACGTGCCGGCGGTGGCATTGGCGATTGTGAGACTATTGCCTCGATCCGTCGTCGAGATCAGAAGGTTGGGATAGGAGCCCCAGGCCGTGCTGGCGAGCATGGCGAGGATGAACAGGCTTGAGGCGCAGAATGCGGCCAGGTCCCGGTCCCTTCGTCGAAACTGGAGTGCTGCCGCCAGCGCCGCGAGGCCGGCACCGGGAAAGAGGTAGCCGATCGGATGGATGGCGTATTGCACCCGGAAGGCCGGCTGGACATAAGGGATTGCGGCCAGCGCCGAGACGACCAGGCCGACGACGGCAAACCCGCCGAGCCACGCGACACACCTCGCCCGCCTCTGAAGCTCCCCGACGGTTTTCATGGCCAGATAATTGGCGCCGTGGAGGGCGAGGATCGCGGCGCTCGCGAGCCCCATCAGAATCGTATACCAATCGAGAATGCCCGGTTCCGGTCCCGTCATCAAGTCGGTCCAGAGTGGGACAAAGAAATAGCCATCTTGATTCAACGGCACGCCGCGAATCAGATTGCCCAACGCCGCACCGAAGACGACCGCCAGCAGCGCGCTGGAGCCGGCAAACGCCATGTCCCAGAAGCGCTGCCACAGCCGGTGGTCCAGGTGCGACCGCAACTCGATGGCGAGCCCGCGGACGATCAACAGCCACAAGACAATGATCAGCGCGAGGTAAAAGCCGCTGAACCCCGCCGCGTAGGCTCGGGGAAACGCGAGAAACAGGAGTCCGCCGGCGGCGATCAACCAGACTTCGTTGGCGGTCCAGACCGGTCCGATCGCGGCCAGGGCCGTACGCCGGTCCGGTTCATCGTGCGCGACCACGGGATACACGATGCCGACGCCGAAGTCGAAGCCGTCCAGGACGACGTAGATCGCCAACATCAGAGCGACGGCGATATACCAGAAGGTTTCCAAGTCGGTCTGGCTCCTCGACTAGATCGGTTGTCCGGAAGGATAGGCTGCAGTCTGATGCTCGGCGGGTGCCGGGCCGTGCCGGACCGTTTCGGCGACCAGAAACAGAAAGAGCAGTCCTAGCAACAGATAGAGTCCCAAAAAGCCGAGCAACGTGAACAGGGCGTTGCCCGAATGGACGAGCGGGGACGTTCCGTCAGCCGTGCGGAGCAGGCCGTACACCAGCCACGGCTGGCGGCCGAGTTCGGCGGTCATCCAGCCGGCCGTCGTGGCAAGATAGGGGAAGGGCGCGGACAACATGAGGAGCCAGAGCAGCCAGTTCGTGGAGAAGAGCCGCCCGCGCCATAGCCAGACCAGCGCCAGTCCCATGACGACAACCAGGATCGTGCCGAGTCCGGCCATGATGTGGTACGAGTAGTAGAGCAGGGGCAGGTTGTCCGGCCAGAGATCTCGTGGAAAGGCGTCCAACCCCTTCACCTTGGCCCAAAGATCTTCATATACCAGGAAGCTGAGGGCTCTGGGTATCTCCAGCGGGTTGTCAATCGTCATCGTTTCCATGTTCGGTTGGCCGACCAGATAGAGCCCGGCCCCGCGTTCGCTATAGAACAGACCTTCGAAAGCCGCGCCCTTGATCGGCTGGTATTCGAAGACCTGCTTGGCGTTGCCGTGGCCCGTGGGAAAAATCATCAGCGCCGAGGCGATGGCCCCGGCCACCACGCTGGTGCGCACGAACGTGCGGGCAAAGGCCGCGTGTTCTCCCGAGAGCAGATAGAACGAGCCGAGCGCCGCCATGACGAACGAGGTGGTGACGACGGCGGCGGTCATGTTGTGTGTGTACTGCCAGAGGAGCCAGGGGTTGGTGAGCAGGCCGGAGAGACTGTCCACGAACAAGCGGCCATCGGCGGCGACGGTATAGGCGACAGGATGCTGCATCCAGGCGTTGGTGGCCAGGATGAAATAGCCGGACAGCCAGGAGCCGAGGAACAGCATCAAGGCGGCGAACCATTGCACGGGGCGGCTGAAGCGGCGTTCGCCGAACAGCAAGATCCCCAGGAACGACGATTCCAGAAAAAACGCGAACATCCCTTCCATCGCCAGCGTCTGGCCGATGACCCCTCCCGCGAAGTTGGAGAATTTCGCCCAGTTGGTGCCGAACTGAAATTCGAGCGGGATCCCCGTGACGACGCCGAAGGCGAAGCTCAACGCGAAGATTTTCGTCCAGAACAACGCGACGTGATGATAGTGCTCCTCGCCGCTCGTGAGTGCCCTGGTTCTGAAATAGACGAGCAGCAGGCCCAACCCCATCGTCAATTGGGGAAAGAGATAGTGAAAGGTGGCGGTGACCGCGAATTGCAGTCGGTCATAGAGCAGCGCGCTCGTCATCAAGCCTCCATTTCGATGGATCCGACCGGGAGGGCGCGGTTCCCCACCGGTCAGTCTAGCCGCGACCGAACACCTTACACCATATCAGTCTCACAAGAAGGATGGATATACAGGACCGGTAAGAGACAGCCGGCATTGTGAGACTCATTTGAATGGGGTCTGAGGGACGCACAGTGAAACATGAAACCGTGCAGGGAAGCAGGGGGCTATTTGCGATTCATGGCAGTTATCCGGCTGGATACTGTCTGCTGCTCATCGGAACCATGACCTGGCTCTTAAGCGCCTGCAGCGCCATGCCGGAATTCATGCGCACAGCACCTCCGTCGCCTCCCCAGTCCGAGACCTTCACAGTTCTGACTTACAATACGTTGCATGGGTTGGAAGTTGGTCGGCTTTGGGTGCGCCAGGTTGAAACAGACGAACAGTACAGGGCGCGATTCACGCTGCGCATCAAACAATTAGCCGAAGCTCAGCCCGATGTGATCTTGCTGCAAGAGGTGAATCCGCTTCCGGCCATGGCCCACGACTATATGGAGGCACTTGCGCAACAGGGACTACACTATGCCGAAGTGCACCAGGTCGATGCCTGCGGCCTCCGGCTCGCGCCGGGCTTGACCATCCTGCCTGGGTTGAACAACGGCTTGGTGATTCTCGCCAAAGCCCCGCTGACGATCCGCAAGCTCGACGGCCTGAAGCTCAGCGGTCCCATCGGCGGATGCGGGGACTATGCCGGTGTTCAGTTCGGCGAACTGCGGTACGCGTTGCTGGCCGAAGTGACGGCCCCTGCGACGGGCATGACCTATCTGGTCGCCAACATGCACCTCCATTCCGGTATCGAACGGGATGCCAAGGTACTTCACGACCTCATGGAGGCCCACAACGAGGGTCGCCTCCAACATTACGACCAACTGATGGCGGAACTGAAGATGGATGAGCATCGCCGCCACATGGAGTTGCACACCCTGATGGACGCCCTCCGGCAGCATCAGATGCACCGGCGCTACGACGGGATCATCCTAGGCGGCGATCTCAACTTTGAAGTCGGGTCGCCCGAGTACCAACAACTGGGACGGGCCGGATTCGCCGATACGGCGCAGATTGCAGTGGGAATGCCGATGTGGAATACCTACGACCCGATGGGCAACCAACTAGCCAGCCACGAGGAGGAGGCGCTGCCGCCGGCGTTCATCGCGGCTCTTGCACAAGAAATGAAGATGGATCAAGACGAAGCGGTGAAGCGGTACCGCCATGCCATCGGCATGGCTCGCCGGATCGACTTTCTGTTCAGCATGGTCTTCATGTCGGACGCCTGCCTCACACAGCAACTCTTCGGGAAACCCACGCAGATGGGCGATCCCATCGGCTCCGACCACTACGGCGTGCTGAACATCTATACCTACAAGATGAAGTGTTAGCGCGGGACAGATGGACGGCCGAGAAACAGCAGGTCTTTCTCAACGTCCAACAACACCAATCGCAAGGTTTCACTGAGTCCACGAGCCAACTCGTCCGGCGAACGATCCGACAAAGGGACTTCCTGGCGATAGCGCCGTTGCCAGACCACCGACGCCTCCTGTTTCCCATCGGTCACGTGCAAATCGAGGCCGAGCACGGCTGTCGGTTGACGACCCTCTCGGTAGTCCCCGTGAAACGCCGTGATGTCTCCCGCCAACACATAGGCCGTCTCCACGTGATTCGACCCAAGGAGGACATATTGAAACTGTCCCGTTCTCGATAGCCAGGCGTAGAATTGCTGGCCTAGCATCGCGCCAGGCGCGACCAGCCAGACATCGTAAAAGTTCATGTCGTATTGGAACTCGCCGGTGCGAACGACCAGCTCCCGTCCCTCGAATTGCGGCGAAACGCGAAACCGAGCAATTTTAAGAATCGGCCCGGTGCTCGGGGGACGTGTCTCTTGGTCGCGTGAAACCTCCAGCACGAACGACCGCTTCTCCGGATAACTCTTATTGAGATTGACGCAGCCGGCAGCCGCCGCCCACAGGGCGATCAGGCAACCGACCTTCATGATCTGCCTTGAGCGCATCATCGCTTCACCGGTGGCGTGCGGGGCGGCGGATCGCCGAAGAGCACCTGCGACGGATACCGCTCCACATTCTTGGCAAGATGGCGCAGTTCTTCACTCGTCGCGCGGAGGTGCTCGACGGCTTCTTCGACATCGTCGCCCTTTGCCGCCACGAGGCTGTCGATGCGTTTCAGACTCTTATTCATCTGCGCGATCGTCTCGGGCAGCTGTTCCGTCGCCGCCTTCACCTGCTTGGCCGTCACGCTGAGATCGGCGGTGATCCGTTTGACGTCGCCAGAGGCCACGGCGGCATTTCGTATAATCGTGGCAACCTCCGGGTTATTCACGACCTGTCCGGCCTCATGCATCGTTCTCTGGAATTCTTGCATCGCCTGCTTGGCCTGAAGCGGCAGATTCTCCTGTCGAACGTCCTTCACCAGATCGGTCACCGAGGTCACCAACGTCCCAACGTTTTCCGAAATCTTCTGGAACTCCACATGCTCCAGCTTTTCAGCAATGTCATGCAGCACATTCCCGATCACCGCGATGGTGCTCGGCGCCGAGGGCACATAGGGGTGGTCCGGTGTCCAATGGACTTCCATGGCGGGATGGAGCTTCGGATCGTAGAAGTCTCCTTCGATGTAGAGCACGCCGGTGATCCCCTGCGACGTCAGCTTGAAGCGAAGGCCGAAATCGATCGACTTGCGGAGCCGTTCGAGGACTTCGTCATCTCGGGAGCCCACCATCTGCCAAGCCGTCTCACCTGGGATAATCGACATCGTCACACGGACACCACCTCGGTAGAGGGTGCGCTCATCCGGCGTCATCGCCATCATGGCGCTCATGTAATAGGCCTGCAGCAGGTCGATGTCTTCCACCCGCCCGACCGGAACCCCGCGGATCTTCACCGGCGAGCCGACTTCCAACCCTTGCACCGATTCTTTGAAGTAGGTTTCGACCAGAATCCGCCGTTCGAAGAGCTTGCCGCCGCCCAATACGATGAGGCCGACGACAGCGATGGCCACCGCGCTGATGATGAAAAGGCCGATCTTCGAGTAGTGGGCTTGCGCGCTCATGTGAGACTCATCGCTCCTCTCTCGTCGCTCTCATGCCACGGCCGTCGCTTCACGATTGAAAAACTGCCGCACCCAGGCGTTCTCGGAGTGATCGCGGAGCTGTTGCGGCTTGCCCTCCGCGACGATGGCCTTGACCCGTTTGTCCAACATGATCACGCGATCGGCAATCGTGTAGATGCTCGGCAACTCATGGGTCACGACGACAAAGGTGATGTGCAGATTTCTCGACAAGCTCACGATCAACCGGTCGAGTTCGGCGGACGTAATCGGGTCGAGTCCTGCCGAAGGCTCATCCAGAAACAGGACTTGCGGGTCTAGGGCCATCGCCCGCGCGATCGCGGCTCGCTTCCTCATACCGCCGCTGATCTCGTCCGGCAACTTAAATGCCGCAGTCCCCAGCCCGACGACTTGGAGCTTCATCAAGGCAATGTGGTCGATCGCGTCATTCGGAAGGTCCGTGTACTCCTTCAGCGGCAACCGCACGTTCTCCAGCAAGGTCATCGACCCGAACAGGGCTCCTTGCTGGTACATGACGCCGATCTTCTTCAAGATCGCGAGCCGTCGCGGCCCTTGGGCCGTCACAATGTCCTCGCCGTCGATCAGGATGGCGCCGGCCGCCGGTTGATAGAGGCCGATCATGTGTTTCAGCATCGTGCTCTTGCCGCAGCCGGACCCGCCTA
>JAHFEW010000166.1 GCA_023248215.1 Nitrospira sp. | reverse complement strand
CCGGTCGCCCTGAACGTTGAGGGGCACGGAGTCGCGCCGGAGTCCACGGGGGACTTGCGTCACCCTGTCGCGACTCCGACAGACGAAGTGCTCCACTAAATGCCCACGGCAAGTGTCTCAAAGTCGTTGACACGTTCCGTTCCGACATTCATGCGCGAGCGGGGATCTTCCGCACCGCCTGCTTCGATGATCTCCCCGGCACCTTCCGCTCGGTTTCAGTGGATTCCCCTTCCGAGAGAAGATCTTCCACCTGTCCCTCGCTGCAGGTCAGGCCGTCGGCGGTACTCGTCCTTGGCAAGTTGGCAGGCTTAGGCACCTGCCCCCCCGCTTTATGTTTTCGTGCTTCCGACATAGGCACCATCCTGTATGGTCGTCGCTCATTCTCCAAGAGTCATCTCTCGGAGAACGGGTTGCCGCCGTTACGGTGCGCGGGTGATGGTATGCGCCGAGCCAGTGGCGGCAAGACGCACAGTCTGTGCAGATCGATCTGTCCAGCGGAATAACGGTACAGGCCAGCCTGGTGAGGCTCTCTCCACGATCTTAGACCTGCGCGGCTGCCCCGACGGGCACACTCTTCTCTTGCGGAGCGGTCTGGATCGAGACCTTCAACGCTTGAATCGCTCGCGCCACATCTTCTTCCGTCGATCCAAACCGATCCCCCATGACCTTAATGGCCTGATTGATCGCTTTCGTCATATTCGTAATTCTTTCTTCTGGTGTCATGGCTTCCCCTCTATCTTCACTCGCTGTCCTGAGACCATTACCGCTCTCTCCAGACCACTGGACCTGACGCGGCCAAGGCCTGAAGACCCAAACATCTGCTACATATCGACCTGCGGACAGCCGGCTGCCGCCTGCTTCTCACTGCTCGGCTGCGGAACTTTGCTGTCGCCGAACCGATCTCGGTATTCCCTCCCGTCGATCAGGTCGCGAATCACCCGTTCGAACCCGGAACTCACCAGGTCTCTGCGAGCACTGGCTAACGACGCACTGTCGGCATGACGCCCTAACAAGGCACAGTAAAGATTGTCGATGGCCTTTTCCGGAGCGGCCACGGGCGCTACACCGGGCGCAGGGCCGGTTTGCGCAGTCCCCATGTGGGGCGTGATCCATTTCGCGTTAAACTCCGCTGAGAGAGCGATCGCTTCGACGATCTGCTTCACACTCTTCTCTCCTTTTGACAACTGCTCTCCATAGTCTGGCTGAACCCTGTCGCGCTTCTGGTCCGTCTCGTTCTTCTGCGAGGTGCTCTTCTCCACCACCATCGGTCGCATGAGAAGTTGTCCGTATGCCTGCGTGAGAATCGTCTCCACTTCCTGGTGTGCCCACTCTTTCGCAGCCTGGACATCCCTGCTGTATAACGCGCTGCTGCCCAACCCGGCGATCAGGGTGAGAGTACACAGAGTTCTTGGGTGGTGACATGAGTTCAAGTGATTTCTTCTTACCAATCCAGTGGGGCGAAAGAACCCCCTCACCAAGGATTTCCGCAAGAGCATCAGGAGCAATGGAAGTGTGCCGAGCATGGGCCAGCCGCAGCGTTTCTACTCATCACCACACGCGGGTGGGCCGCCTTGTCGTCACATGAATCACCATCAACAGCATACCGCCCACTGTAAAGAACCAGTAAATTTGAGTCGGCATCTCGGCCAGCCCGGTCCAATTGAGGCCCCAGACCACCAGACCAAGCGCCAGACACATCAGGGCAGCATTCAGCATGACGGACTCCTTCTCTTTCTTTCCAGCTGGCAATCACTTCCACTCGTCGAGATCAGGCGACGGTCGTACGCGCCTACGAGTACAGACTCGGCACCGTTCCTATTTTTTCTTCGGGCAGATCTCCACAATCGCTTCCACTTTTCCGTCTTCCGGACTGATCATGAGCCACATCCCTGTTCGTTCGGGATCCCGCTTGAAGAACGTGGCATACTCCTCATCGTATCGGCTCTCCCGAACCTTGGTGTCGCCGCTCTGGCGGTCGTAGATGGTCTCCAGGACGAATGCTGCAACGGTCTGAGTCCCATTTGTCCGAGGGTGGCTGCTGACTTTCCAAAAGACCTTGCCGGGATCGCGGGCTCCTCTGGATTGGTCTAGCAGCGTGTTCGAACAGAGCCTGGTGCCCTTGGCCAGTTCGACATACGGCCCCTTCCCAGCAAGCTGAGCCCATCCGGATACAGGAATACCCAGTCCGAAAACCAGCATGAGCAGGATCGGCGGAAATCGCCTCATCGTTGTGTTGCCTAGGGCGTTCATACCGGCCTCGTGACATGGCTACTGACTATCAATCTGCCTCGCCACCCTACAGGCCCGCAGCTCTCGCTCAGCGAAATCGCACTGGCTAGCATGAGGCGACGGCCAAATGCGCCCAGGTGGCGCGTGGCTCCAGGTGCCATTGGCGATGAATATCGATCAGGGAATCGATGACCGCGCCACATTGCCGACAGCCCCAACCATACGCCATCGTTCCGCTCACGATATCCTTCATCTTGATCATCATCATCGGACCGTAACAGCGCGGACATCTCATTGATCTCTCTCCATGCGCCATGACCACTCGTGCCCCTGCCACATAGTCATGTGCCTCACGAACCACTCTTCTCAAACAACTTCACGATCAGCGTCTTCTCCTTGATTCTCTCCATTAATTGCGCACAGGAGCCTTCTCGAATGATGCTCGCAAACTGGGCATGATAGTTTCCGACCAGGCTGGCTCCATCCATGACCGCGTCGTACACCAACCAACGTCCGTCCTGGCTCATCAGTCGGAAGTCAATGAAGGTGTCGACCTTGTCCCCGACAAGCCTCGTCTTAACCTCCGCGAAGCCTGCCTCCCGTCGCTCCGAGAGGTAGCCAATCCGTTCGCCGGAATACTCGACCATCCGGTTCGCAAGGGCATCGCGAAGCAACTGCACGAAGAGCCCGACATACTCCCGCCGCGCGACCTCACTCAGTTGCGCCCATGACGCGCCGAGAGACCGCTTGGCCATATCTTCGTAATGCACACGATGCCGAATGACCTGCTCGATCTCCCAGCGCCGCGCCTCGGAACGGCTGGGGTCTTTGAGTTCCTTGAGAATATAGAGCAATTCCGTGACCGTGCCCTTCACAGCCTCGGTCGGTCCCTGCTCAGGCCAAGCCGCGGTGGCCGGCGTCAGGCTCATGAAACAGGTGATCATTGCCACTGAGACAACGCCCCGCCAATACCCATGCCGTGAACCGCACCTTTGAACCCTCTCCACTGTCCTGGTGGTGTCTGTCATCTCATCGTCCCTTCTTCTCTTTCGAGTCCCACATCTCAGGCCTGATGACAGCACACCCGGTTGCGACAGCCCGCATAATCATCGATTATGGTCGCACTCACAACGCCACTGATGGATGCGCCCCCAATCTCCCCTAGTCCTCATGACTGACTCGCGCAAAGCCGATCCATGATGCGACCATAAATGTAGTGCGGCAAGATGTGTCTCGTCAGCAATTCTTCCCTATCGCGGTAGGGCCGCCCCTCGACAATCTTCTTCGCATAGTGCTCGCCGATGCCGGTCAGTGATTTCAGCCGAGGAAGCTGGGCGGTATTGATGTCCATAGCCATGTCACGAGCGGCTCGCACCGGAGCCTCACCGGGCCCTTCGACCCTCCGTTCCTCCAACGCCCCGAACCTGCCAGCTGGCCTTGATCGAACACGATGTTCCATTCGCATAGTGACACCCTTCCTGTCTTACTCACACCTCATCCTCTGATCACTGCGCACCCGAGGGGAACGAACGGCTCTCCCGCTGCCTGCACCGAGCCAGCGCGCCTATCGGGCCGTTATCATCCCGCCGATCCCTCACGCTAGAAACGAATCTGGACTAGAAGCTGCGATCTCCGGTCAATACGAGGCGGCAAAGTAACCGTCCGCGTCACAACACCGTGGCTCCCTCGTTCGGCTGCCGACCGCTACCGGCCGGGAACGGCTTGTATCGAGGCTCGACCAGACTCATCACGTTGACAGCTCTGTTCGGCAATCAACCGTTGTCCGGGAGTCGAAACTTGAGGAATTCTCGCCAGACAAATCGTCAACGTATCCTCCACGGCTCCGGATGCGACCGCCGCAGGCCGAGCCGACACGACGACCGTTGCAGGTTTCTGATCCGCCGCATCGACGGCCGAAGGCAGTAGGATCCACCCAGCCATTGCAACCACGAAACCGATTCCCGCGATGTTGACCATTCGATGAGTGCGCATGAGAGATACCTCCGTTATGAACGCCCGCGTCACAAGATGAAGCAGGCTAGTGACTCTTCGCCAGCAGCATGTAGTCATGCACGTAGGTATACAGCATGATCATGAGCGTGGCCCCGCCGAAGCAGATGGCTGCGGCACTGAGGAGATTATGTGAGGCCCAAACAAGAACCGCGTGCGTCGTCATCATACCCTCCGTCTATCGTCGACTCACCGACCAGACAGGTCAGCGAACTAATTATCGCGTGTGATTCAATTCATTCATCGATCGGTTACCCTCGGCGTAGGTTACCTACATGCGAGCGCCACCCGCGAAAACCATGAACCGGGGGCGCGCCCTAATCAGAGACGCCACGTAACTCTTTGCAGCGCGAACTTGCCGTAAGCACAAGGCTCTGTCCTAAGTAGATCGACTCGTCGGCCTCGGGACCGATCGCTGGGGGATGAACATCTATGCACTGTTAATCTGTGGCGTCGAAGCGGCGGAGACTTGGGACCTGCACGCGCAAGAGAGGAAGGATAGTGCGCGCGAAAGGAGAAAGCCGGCGTGGCTCAGTACGTCATGTCCTTACCCTATAGAGGGCCGGGAGTGGTGTCAATGTACCGGAGATCCTACCTCGGTGCAAGGGCATGATTCTATACGGCAATAATTATTATCAGCCACCCGCCTCTACGTCCCATTTTCTGTTCCCGATTCCTTCCAGCCTGGGTAAAGCCGGATAACAAGGCGCTCTTCGGATGGAACCTAG
>JAHFEW010000165.1 GCA_023248215.1 Nitrospira sp. | reverse complement strand
ACAGCGATCACATCACCACCCATCAACCCGTGAGAGAGTATCACGGCGGCTGGCCCATAATTCAATCAGCGAGACGACGCGTTAGCGAGTGCTATTCGGCTGGCGATCCAGTGGCGCAAAGGGCGTGGAGGGATTGTAGCGGTTGGTAGGTTACGGGAAGACGATATCATGCAACAACGTCAGCACACAGCACCTCCGCCTGTTCCAATACCGTCTGTGTTGCCTTCTCCTGTTTATCGGGTGGATAACCGTATTTCCGAAGAATGCGTTTGACGATGACCCGTAGCTGGGCGCGGACATTTTCCCGAACGGTCCAGTCGATCGTCACATTCTTGCGTACTGCCTCCGCGACCTCTCGAGCGATCTTCTGCAAGGTCTCATCACCCAGGATCTTCACCGCGCTGTCGTTGGTTTCGAGTGCGTCATAGAAGGCCAGCTCGTCTTCGGTCAGGCCGAGGCGCTCTCCTCGTTCGTGAGCGCGGCGCATATCCTTCGCTAGTCCGATCATTTCCTCAATCACTTGCGCCGCTTCTATAGCCCGGTTCTGGTATTTCCGTATCGCTTGTTCCAATAGGTTGGCGAAGGAGCGAGCCTGCACGACATTTCGTTTCGAGCGAATTTTGATCTCGCCTGCCAGGAGTTTGCGGAGCAACTCAACCGCGAGATTACGCTGCGGCATTCCCCTCACTTCCGCTAGGAACTCGTCGGAAAGGATCGAAAGATCCGGCTTCTTCAATCCGGCCGCAGCAAAGATGTCCACCACCTCGTCGGATACGACAGCCTTCGAGATGATCTGCCGGATGGCGTGGTCGAGTTCTTCGTCAGTCTTCTGCTCGCCAGGTGTGCTCTTGGCCAGGACGGAGCGGACGGCCTGGAAAAATCCCACATCGTCGCGGACGCGGAACGTCTCCTCGTGTGGCACGGCGAGCGCGAAGGCGTGCGAGAGGTCGGTGACTGCGCGCAGCAGACGAGGTTTTCCGTCTTGCTGGGCAAGGATATGCTCCTGCGCGGCGGGCAACACCGAGAGACGCTCTTGCGGTTTCCCAGTAATCCAGCGCGACCAACCAAAGCCGTGGAAGAGACCACGACAAATCTCGTAATGCTTCAGCAAAGCCGCCACTGCCTCAGCCTGGTCAATCGCCGTCTTCCCGGTGCCGCCGCTTTCCGTATATGTCGCCAACGCCTGTTTCAGCTCGTCGGCGAGCCCCAGATAGTCCACGACCAGCCCGCCTGGCTTATCCTTGAACACGCGGTTGACCCGCGCGATGGCCTGCATCAGCCCGTGCCCGCGCATCGGCTTGTCCACGTACATCGTGTGCAGGCTCGGTGCGTCGAAGCCCGTCAGCCACATATCCCGCACGATCACAATTTGAAAAGGATCCTTTGAGGCGCGAAACCGTAGCGCCATATCTTCGCGCCGTTTCTTGTTGCGGATGTGGCCCTGCCATTCCATTGGATCGGACGCCGACCCAGTCATGATCACCTTCATCGAGCCATGTTCGTCAGAATCGCCATGCCACATGGGGCGCAACACAGCAATCTCGCGGTACAGCTCGACGCAGATTCGGCGGCTCATGCAGACCACCATCGCCTTGCCGTCCATCACTGAAAGCCGGTTCTCGAAGTGATCAACCAGATCCCGCGCGATCAACTTGACCCGGTTGCCCGATCCGACCACAGCTTCGAGCTGTGCCCACTTCGTCTTGAGCTTCTCCTTGCGATCGACCTCCTCCCCTTCGGTGGCCTCTTCAAACTTGGGGTCGATCTTCGGGCGTTCGGAGTCTTTAAGCTCCAGCTTGGCGAGTCGACTCTCGTAGTAGATCGGGACCGTGGCACCATCGACAACCGCCCGCTGGATGTCGTAGACGCTGATGTAGTCGCCGAAGACGGCGCGTGTGTTGGCATCGGTCTTCTCAATGGGTGTCCCGGTGAAGCCGATGAACGACGCGTTCGGCAGCGCATCGCGCATGTGCCGGGCGAACCCGTCGATGAAATCATACTGGCTACGGTGCGCCTCATCCGCGATCACGACGATGTTACGCCGGTCCGAGAGAATGGGGTGGCGGCCTGCCTGCCGCGCTCCGCTTGGCGCAGGCAGGTCGCCCTTATCCTCGGGGAAGAACTTCTGGATCGTGGTAAAGACCACGCCGCCAGAACCAACCTTCAGCTTCTCGCGGAGGTCAGTGCGATCCGCCGCCTGCACTGGTGGCTGGCGGAGTAGATCATGGCAACGGGCGAAGGTGCCGAAGAGTTGATCGTCTAGGTCGTTGCGGTCGGTGAGCACCACAATGGTTGGATTCTCCATCGCCGGGTGCAGGACCACCCGCCCCGCATAGAACGCCATCGTCAAGCTCTTGCCCGAGCCCTGCGTATGCCAGACCACACCAACCCGCCGGTCTCCCGGTTCGCCACCTGGCTGGTGTCCAGACTTGTAGTGGCCCAAGACATCTGCGGCCTGGTGTTCCACCACGCGGCGGGATGCTCGCAAGGTTTCCTCGACAGCGACATTCACCGCATGGAACTGATGGTAACCCGCCATCTTCTTCGTGAGCTTGCCGCCACCCTCATCTTCGAATACGATGAAGTGCCGTACGAGGTCGAGGAACCGTCGCTTTTCGAACACCCCTTCAAGAATGACTTGTAGCTCCGCTAGCTTCGCCTCGGCATCTTCCCGCCCCGTAATCGTGCGCCAGGGCTTGAACCATTCCCGCCCCGCGCCGAGGGTACCGATGCGCGCCTGCACCCCGTCAGAGACGATCAGCGCCGCATTAGTCGTGAAGAGCGAGGGAATCTGTGCCTGATAGGTGTGGAGTTGCTGATAGGCGCTCCAGATCGTAGCGTTCTCATCAGCCGGGTTCTTCAGTTCAATCACTGCGAGCGGCAGCCCGTTCACGAACAGCACCACATCCGGGCGGCGTATATGCTGACCCTCGGCGACAGTAAACTGGTTCACGGCCAGCCAGTCGTTGTTGTCTGGGTGGTCGAAGTTGAGCACACGCGCCTGTGCGCCTGCAATCGAGCCGTCCGATCGACGGTACTCGACCGTGACTCCGTCCACGAGCATGCGATGCACCGCACGGTTGCGTTCGACCAGTGACGGTGCATCGGTCCGCGTCAACTTGCGATAGACATCTTCCAGGGCTTCGGCGGGCAGGTCGGGATTGAGGTGTCTAAGCGTCTGACGTAGTCGCCCTTCAAGCACCACATCACGATAATTGGGGTCGCTACGCTCGGCTGCCAGCTCGCCGGCTGCGATGTCCGGGCCATGCAGCACCGCATAGCCGAGGCCTTCCAGCCAGGCGAGAGTGGCATCTTCAACGATGGATTCGCTAAAAGGTGACCCGGTCATAACCTCAGTCTAATTGGGCCTAAATAAAGGGTCGTTGGTTTATCAATGAGTTAGGGTTTCTCGCGTTGGAGATTCCGGTTCAGATCTAAATGACTCAGGCCCAAAACGGTAAATATCGTGCATACTTCTTGGACCCACTTTCAGGATCCTCCAACTTGATGACGCCTGCATCCGCCGTGTCGCGGAGAATACGAGATACGGTTTCAGCCCGCTCGTCGGTCGATCCGGCGAAGGTCATGGCCTGTCTTCTTCTGCTAATTGTGTCTGACGTCGGATAATGGCGCTGAACTGGTTTCCCTCATGATCATCCTGAAATTCAATATTAGGCCAAGCTTTCAATGCTCTGATGATTCCGCTTCCAAGGCCACGATACGGAAGTATTCTCGTTGCGTATGACGCAAGGATCGGGTTGCGGATATTCGAATTGCCGCTCTTGATATTTCCAATGGTCAAGTTGTTCGGAAGATGACCCGGACTGATGATTGTTATTCTGTCTTCAAAAACAAATATTCTCACCGGGGCTGACACGAAGTAGTCCCTGTGAATCAGCGCGTTGGCAATCAGTTCCTCCAAGACGATCCTTGGGATTTCTGGAATGCCAGGCGCGTTGATTCCCTGCTCTTCTTGCTTATGCCTGATGTTCCCAAGAACAAAACTCATGCTTCTCTGAAAGATGTCCGCAATCTTTCCCGAGATGTCCTGACTGTCGATGTACCTAGCTTCATCGATTTCAGATCCCGGGTAAGAGATGGCTTTAACTATGAATACGGGCAGCCTGAAACTCGGGTTCTTTGCGAACAGCAACGCTCCGCTAATGTTAAAGACACCGTTCTTCATCAGATTCATGTTCTCAAGAAGTGCAGCCAACTGAATAGGCTGTTTGTCCACGGATTCACCGAAACTCTTCTCAAAAAATGCCTTGAAATATTCCGCATCCAAATCAGCGATCGTTAGTCCGTTTGCCGGTATCTCATCCCCATGAATCAAACCCGCGCTCTGATACATCCTCTGGATTTCCTCACGGGATGTCGCCTTGCGTTTATCTGACCCGCTCTTCACCCAGATGGCTCCGCTGTTGTCCATATAGGGCCTACTTATACCGTCGGCTATAGTTACAGCCATAACCAGTCCCACTGGCGCAGAGACATTCTCTGTTCTCGGGTTGATTGGCGGCCGGACGGATTGCGAAGCACCATTCGAGACAAGCTGATTCAATCGGCCCATGTCTTCGCGCGATAGGCCGGAGAATGTCCCGTCATTGTTTACACCTATCAATATCAATCCACCGCCTGAGTTGCTGAATGCGACCATCTCAGCCGCCAGCGAATCCACGTTGGTGAAGTTGGCCTTGAACTGGTGCTTGCCGTCTTCGCCTCGGGCAACAATCTCTAAGAGCTCTGCGGTTTCCATATCTCGTAAATCCTTTTTCGTTGTGCGAACGCTTCCTCACCGCCTTCCATGATGTCCACGATCTCCTGCTGCAATTTCGGGCAGTCAATGCTGCCACTGGTCACAGTGATCGCATCATCTGAATATCCGCAAGAGATGATCTGCTCGGCATCGCCGAGTACAGGAAAGTTTGCGTTATGTGTGGCAAATATAAACTGCGTCGTGGGTTTCAGTGCGCGGATGAGTTTGATTACGTCCTCGTATATGGT
>JAHFEW010000030.1:2516-45183 GCA_023248215.1 Nitrospira sp. | reverse complement strand
TTCTGGAGCCGGCGAGTGGAATCGAACCACCGACCTGCGGTTTACGAAACCGCTGCTCTGCCAACTGAGCTACGCCGGCTTTCCTGAGGCAACACACCGAACACGAATCGGAAGCGCGATCTTACTCAGGACGTGAAACACCTGTCAATGCAGAGATGCGATCGCTACAAAATCTCTTTCGATCAGCATACGACCCCGCCAGCTGCGCACGTCGTCACCTGCCGTCCTCCCTGGGGAAAAAGTCCGCCGCGCTGGCAACACCTTGGTGCTCAATGAACTTTCGTGACAGGAATTCCTCGGAGGGGCGAGAATTCGCCGGGCGGAGGCAAACAGAGTGTCTGTTGCGCCGTGCCTGACTGTGTCCGCGTGACCGCATCGACCTGCCCATGCACATACGCACAGAGCTCTCCGGTCAACACGGTCCCATTCTTATCGAGATCGGCGGCTCCGCGCAGCCCTTTCAACAAGAAATAGGTGAATAGCCCGTGCTGTCCCGGTTGATAGGCCTGCGCCTCCTGAACTGCCGAATTCCCCACCATCAGCATGAGTCGGTCTTTGTCGCCCTCAGTATCCTGTTGGCTCCACTGCGGCGGCACGGCCCGGGACGGCACGGAGCCGGGAGATGGTTCCAGTGACAGATCCAACATCAGCACGGCCTGCTTCAGCGACGCACGAGTCAGGGCACGTTGAAGCCGGGCGAGCGAAAATATCCGGTTTGCGGCGGTCATCGAGCCATCGTAGGGAAGCAAGGAGACGGCGCCTGTTTCTTGATCCACCACGGCCCGGCCGGAAATGTAAATGTAGGCCGTTTGTTGCGACGCACTCTGTTTCGGCAGCCACTGTTCGAAGACCTCGATTAAGTCGTCCTTGAGTCCTTGGTTATCGATCACGACCTTGACCTGCTGCGAAGGGATGCCCAGGATACGCTTAAAGTACCCGCCCATCACCTCCGCATCATGCGCGGCAAACTTCCTGGCCGGCATGGTCGAATCACGAAATGCTCCCACACCAATGGCGATACCGACGGCATGCGATTGCGCTGATTTCCCGTTCATTTTCGGAAGCTGGTCGACATCGACCGACAACACCTCCACTGCATCGATCCGTTCCGGACGAATCGCCACGAAAAATTTCTTCGCCGCCGGGAGCTCGACGTTGGGCGAGGCGCGCAGGGCACAAATCAGTTCTGCCTGCTCCACGTTCGACACCACTCCCACTTTGCCCTCGACGGCCACACGCCGAACCTCGCCCGGTTGCAACACCCCCAAGGAGACGGGTGTCTTGAGTCCTCCCACGATGGCGGCATGTCCACTCAGGTCGATTTCGACCGCTTGTGCGACCCCTGCCCCCTCATTCTTGACTTCGAATTCCACGCTGAAGACTTCCTGCTGCTCCAGGACGTGGTTCTGATTGTCGTCACGAATAATGGTGCGGAACGACAGTTTGGTCGTCGCCGATGGCGTTTCCACAGGTGGCGTCGCGGGCGAGGCAAATGTCGGTGACACTTCGCCCGGTTGCGCCGCCGCAGCTGGGACGACCGGCACAATCGGCAACGCAGCCTCAGCCGGCACAGCAGACTGCGCCGGCCTCGGTTGGACGCCCCCCATGCGACCGGTCTTTTTGAACTGGGCCTGCTCGCGGATTTTTGTGGCGGTCCCGAGCTGTTGCGCCACACCCTCCACCACCGTCGCAATCGCCTCCTGCGCCACCTTGTCAAGACCACTGATGTCACAGGTGTCCGCCCGAGCCTCTACCTCTCCTGTCGCGGCACTTTGCAGCTTCTTGCTGTGGAGCACCACGCCTTGGTAATCGGTATAGGAAAAGTCGAAACCCAGCGTCACAGTCGCGGGATACGACTTATTGGCCTTGCGGGGAACGAACAGATTCACCTCGCGAAACCCCAGCGCGACATCCACCACGCCGTCAGGTACGCCGGCCGAAGCCCCTGCCTCAACCTGAACCCGCTCGAACACCTGCACCAGGCGCTTCTTCAGTTGCTTCTGCAGCGCGTCATGAATGGGCACGGCGACAGCTTGGCCGCAGGCGTTACGATACTCGACAGAGGCCGCAGCGATGCTTGGATCCATCCGCAGCTGAACGGTCAGGGGAAGATTGTAGTTGGTGGGAATGCCGCTACGTTGGGCGAAGAATTGGCATCCCGCCGAGAACAGCAGCACCGACAATAACGCCGCGAGAGGACGCCTCGATGACCACCGCGCACTCGACCCTATCCATCCGCACAGGTATTGCCGCACAATAGACTCGTTATACCCAATCTTGTGACGGCATAACAACCGCCCGCCACATTGGCCGCGTTGACAGGCCCGCTGTGCTCCGCTATGGTCCAGGCCGTGATTCTCGCGAACGATCCAGTCGATCGATCAGCGCCGCCCTGGTCCTGGACCGCCGTCGCTGACCTCATCCGCCTCCGCAACCAATCCGGCACATGGCTGCTGATGTTGCCCAGCCTCTGGTCCTTGGTCTTGGCGAATCACGGTCGTCCGCCGATTTCGCTGATGGGAGTATTTGTCCTCGGCGCATTCGTCATGCGCAGTCTTGGCGTGGTCTTCAACGATTTGGCCGACCGCAATTTTGATAAACATGTCGCGCGAACCAGCAGCCGACCGCTCGCCGCGGGCCGCCTGGTGCCACGGCAAGCGCTGCTCGTCGCGCTTATCCTCGTGATGATCGCGGCCCTCCTGGTGTTGACACTCAATCCCTTCACGATGCTACTGAGTCCCATCGCTCTGTTCCTGGCGGCCATCTATCCATTCAGCAAGCGATGGGTCCAGATCCCACAGGCGGTTCTTGGGATCGCGTTCGGATGGGGAGCTATCATGGCCTGGGGTGCCTCGCGCGGCACCGTCGACCCGCCGGCATGGCTGCTCTTTGGCGCCACGATCTGCTGGGCCATGGCCTACGATACGATCTATGCGCTGCAGGACCGGGAGGATGACCGCCGCATCGGAGTGAAATCGTCCGCACTCTTCTTCGGCGAGGCCGTACCTGAAGCCGTCGGCATCTTCCTCTCGGGGATGGTGGTCTGCCTGATATCGGCCGGACAGTTGTCAGGCCTGCGGATGGGATATTACCTGGTCTTGGCCTTGCTCGCAGGCCTCTTCCTGTGGCAGGTACAACGATTGAAAGCCCCGGTGACCCCGCATGCGGCCTTCAGCATGTTTCAGCAACACGTCTATGCCGGAGCCGTGGTCTTGTTCGGCATCTGGCTCGGCACGTTCAACAGTACGCACTAGCAGGATGCGGAAAAACTCTGTTGGCACTAGAAATTCAATAGCCCACACACGTAGCACAATAGAACAACATCCCCGCAGGATGCTCAAAAATTCCGTCCAGCAAGGCCGCAGCGAGGTCCACGGCGCGAAGAATAATGAGCGCCACGTCTGTGGACGCCGGCGAGGCGGTGAGCCGGCAGTGTCTTAGAGGCGACGCGTCACATTCTTACCCGCCCACCCCGAGCCTGCCGAGACAGGCTCTTTTCCCATGGCGGTACGTGGAGCCTCTGAGGTGCGCGACGCGACGAATAAGGAGCGTCACGTTTGCGCACGGGCGCGAGTCGGTGAGCGCCCATTGTCCCCACAAAGCCGGCGGACTTTTTCAGCATCCTGCTAGCCGATTAGTCGCCCACCTTTCCGAGAGGCTTGTCTGGCTTCGGGGCGCGAAGCGTTTTCAGATAGAGGGCCACGGCTTTCGCGTCAGCATCATTGAGCCCCAAGCTTGGCATGCGAGTATCGGACTTCATGGCCTGCGGGTTTCGCAGCCAACGATAGACCCAGGTGGGGTTGAGGCGGAATCCCGCACGATCGAGCGCAGGGCCGACCTTCCCGCCCTCATCGCCAATCTTGTGGCAACCGTTGCAGCCATATTTAGTCATATACAGTTGCTTGCCGACCTCGGCGAGTTTTGTCGCGGCTTCCGGCTTCATAGCTAAATCAGGGCGGGTGATATTGATGCCTTTCCCGGGCCTGGTCGTGAAGTTCGTCAAGGCCAGGGTCGCCTGATCGAGTTCCTTTTTCGCCTGGCCCATGAGCTGCATCTCTTTGAGGTAGGCGTTATCGTCTACTTCGACGCCCTTCTTGTCCGCCTCATCGCTGGCTTTCTTTTCGGCTTCCTGCGCCACACGTTCGGCGTCCTTAAATTTCTGCTCTGCCGCTTGGACCGCCGCCTGGAGTTCTTTCTTTCGGCCCTCGACGTTGAATTCCAGCTTCTTGCCGTGCAGCGACCGCACATATCCGACGATGCCCCAGATTTCTTCTTCCGAAAGCGTGTGCTTGAACGTCGGCATGGTCGGGACCGCAAATTCGTCGTCACCGATCTTGTCCCCGCCTGGCCCCGTATCTTTCATATCGCGCGAGATGGTGTTGAAGATTTCTTCGTCTTTAAATGTGCCCATCTCTTCTTTATTGGAGAGGTCCTTGGGCTTGGGATCCGTCATGGAGGACCAATTAAAGCCCTCATTCTGTTTTCCGTTTTCCCCGTGGCAATGCATGCAATAGTGGGCATAGAGCTTTTTGCCCTTCGCGGCCTGTTCGTTTTGAAACATCGAACAACCCCCGGCTCCGACGAGGCCCGAGAGTCCGACCACCCCTGCTACCGCTCCGATCACGCGTATTCTTCGCCACGCCCTCATGCTCACGACCCTTTCTTTAAACGTCTCACGAGGACCAACTCAAAGCCCAGCGCTAAGGCCACCGCGAGTAATGCGTACATGTACGGCGAATAGTCCGGCGGCGCATCAGCCCGGAAGTACCACCAGGACGAAATCGCTTTTTCGGAGCCCTTTTCCTTCGGTTGGCCGGTGTCCGTCTTTTTGCCGTCCCAAATTGCAAAGGCGATACTGGCAAACTCCCCTGGCTTGAATTGAGTATCTTCGTCTACATGTTCAGTGTGAAAGGGACGGGAGAACACGACTTTCCAAGCACCTCCCTGATACACACCCTTGGCTTTCACATCTTGGTGCGCATGGGGTTTGAGGGTGCCGAAACCCTTCGCTCCCATGTCGACGCCTTTGCCGTCCTTATTCTTCCAATACCAGATATTGACGGGACCGCCCTCGACCTGAGCCATCGGTTGGCCATGGGCAAAATGCGCCTTGGTGTCACCGACCATGAATTCAAGTGCCGCTGCGTCGTCAGGGTCTTCAGAGGGGTCGCTGTACTCCACTAGGATCGCGACTGTGGTCCCATCGTGCAATCCGCGGACTTTGACGCTCTTCGCAGTGACTTCGGTAATGCGGACCGGCCAATGCACCTGAGGAGACATGGGAAATTCAGAGACCGCAGCAGTCGCCCACACGGCTGCCGTTGGATCATCGGCCGGAAGAGCTCCCTTCACAAGCGTGGCACGCACGGACACGCTCTGTTGGCTAAAGGCCGGCTGTAATCCGGTGGCCAGACACAGCCCTACGAGGCCGACAGCCCCAACCCACCATCTCGCTCCTGGTCTCCTCACTCGTGCCATACGCTCCCCTTAGTTGCTCAGCAATCCCTGATCGGAGGAATTATTCGGACTCATCCCACGTTCGTGGTTTTTGTCCGGCTCCATCGTACTCACCCATAATGACTTTCCAAATATCTTCGTCAGACAACTCAAGCTCCCAACGCGGCATGGCCGATTTCCAGGGCATGCCTTCGACGGGAAGGCCTACGCCGCCCTTCTTGATCCGCCAGAACAGGAAACTTTCCTGAAGCATGGCGATCGTCGTGGGATCTTTAAAGTTCGCCGGCGGAGGCGTAAAACCAGGCGCGGCAAACCCCTTGCCGTCGAAATTACCGTGGCAAGGTGAACAGCGCGAGGCATACAGGCCCTTGCCGTACATAATGTTATCCGGCGTTTTCGGAACGGGATTCGACAGCCCAGTGTACTCACCAGGAGGAGCGGGGTGAATGGTGCGGTTCTCTGCCGGAGGCGCGTCACTGAAAGCTGTGCTCCCATAAGTCTGCCACCCGACGAGCAACGGGAACAGTGCCAACACGAGATATCGTGCGCTGCTGAGAGCCCCTCCGCTTTCGCCGGTCAGAAAACGGAAGATCGGGCCGAAGAATGCATCCTTCGACGCACCGCTCAAGGTCGCAAAAATCACGATGCCCGCAGTTGTCAGCATCAAGTACAGGAAGATCAAGCTCGAGGGCAACGGCGCGGAATGCGGTAGAGTTGGGACGATAAACTTCAAAAAGAGATAAATGAGGACCGTGAGAATAATCGGCCTAACGAGTACGCCTCCCATATCTTCCTCCTCTACTTCGCCGACGACTATCGAACCTGAGCCATAGCGAGCGAACCGGCATCAGCCGCCTTGACAGGCGCCGGTGTCGCACGCGGCAGATCCAATTCAGACGGGTTCACGCTGATCGGCTCACCGCTCATCTGTTGCAAGAACGCGATGACCGACAGAATTTCATTCTTGGACAAGCCGATGGGGTTCTTGTTGATATGCGGCATCCGGGCCGGATATTCCTTCGGGATGCCTTCATGGCGGTAGTCCAAATAGATATAGGCTTGCGGTTCCGTCAAGCTCTCGAACATGAAGTCACGAGACAGTTTAGACCCGATGCCTTTCAAATCAGGACAACGCGCCGATTCGCTCGGACCGATCGAGTGACAGAGCGCGCACTGGCCCTTGCTGAAAAATATCTTCTGGCCGATCGAGGCCATGTCCGTCGGGGTTTTGATATCGGCGATGTTGATACTTTCCTCTGCCGGGGGCAGAGAGGCCATCTGCGGGACGGCGAGTGCCACCAGGGCAAACAACCCGAGCACGATCGACACAAAGCCGATAACCCGGGCAAATTGGGCCTTGATGAACAGGAGAATGATTGTACCGAAGCCGACGACGCAGAGACCGATTAGCTGCAGTTTGACAACTTCGCTCATAAGCCCTCAACAAAGGATAAAGATCACTGCCCACCCCGGGCGGGCCAGAGAAAAATCACTTCCCAATCAGACTGGACGGTGTCCGACCGAAGCATCACTCGCGGCCTCATCCAACGTCTGCGAACCGCCTGCCATTGCCGGAATACCTCCTGGCTCGGCTTTCCCTTTTGCGCCCGCAGCCGACGCCTTCGCCTTATCTCCCATGGTGGCCACCCAGAAAATGAAGGCCACTAACATGCAGAACAAGAACGTGTTCAAGGCCATTAAGGCTGCCGCGTAACCCAGCGCGGGAGAGAAGGCATATTGAGACGAATCACGCATGACCCCATACACATGCCAATGAACGCGCGAGGAGGAGCGGGCGTACCCCATCAACGTCATGAGCAGAATGACCATGACCGCATTCAGCACCAGCGCATAACCGGCGCGAGGCGGCATTCTCCCCCAGACCATTTCGGTCGTGGTCTTCGCGCTCTTCAGAAGCAGCGCGGTGAGAGGCGTAATCGTCAACATCACGAAGATGACAATGCCCACTTGTGATGTGGAGAAGTAATTAATGCGAATGATCGCCGGGACGAAATACCCCCAGACTCCGAGAACAATGACCGCGATGCCGGCAAGGGCGAGAACGGCGCCTATGACGGCTTTGGCAACCTTGGCCCAGCCGGCCGTGTCTTGCTTCCCCGCTCGCCAGTACATAATGAAGCTCATGAATGTGACCAGCACCATCAGGTTGGCGACAGTCATCTTGGCCGACATGACACCGAACACACCCAGCAAAGGATGGTGGGTGCCTCCCATCTGCTGGGCCTCTGCCAAGCTGGCGACGAGCGAATGAGGCGTCATCCAGACAGCCAAGCACAGCAGAAGAATGATCAACATCGCCATGATCGGCTTCCGATACTGAGTTTCCGACCCTGGTATTCGATGGGTGATGCCGAGCCAGAAATAATAGTTCGACCCGAGAAAGAGCACTCCGATCAACATGGCTTGCAGAATAAACAGCCATGACAGGAATCCGCCCATGAGGGTGATGCCCATCTGTTGGTTGTACTGATAAATTTCGCGCATCAGCCAATAACCGGCGAAGGGCAGAGGGAGAAGACCGAATACGCCGATAAAGTTGCCGACGTACCCCATCCAATCATAGTGATACCGCTCTTCCTGGCTCCTCGCCGACAGATACCTGATGCCGGCATAGGCACCGCAAATGTAGCCGCCGAGCACCACGTTGGCGATCAACCGATGAACATTCACTGGCCACCAGGTTGGATTCCACGTCGCGGCCCAGGCACGCTCGAAATCAGTACCCTCGGCAAGGACAACAGGACTGGCTTGGAAGGTCGCCCAAGAGTTCGGCACGATCATAATGAAGAAGGCAAACACATTCAGGAGGAGGCCCAGGAAAATATGAAATTTCTTCCCATTACCTTCCGCCATGGCATCCCATCCATACCAATAGAGGTAGAGGGTGGCCGTCTCCACAAGAAACAGCGCGCAATACACAAGGAAGGAGGGGAAAAAGATGTCGGTCAGGTACGCCATCAACTTCGGGTAGAAGCCGATTAGGAGAAACAGCAAAATCCCACCGAACAGGGCGGTGGTCGCGTAAGATGAGGTTAAGAGCTTGGTGAACTCTTTCGCCAACTTGTCGTAGCGTTTGTCGCCCGATTTCCAGCCGACGATTTCGCACAACCAGGCAAAAATCGGCACGCCCAGGACGAATCCCGCGAGCAGGAGATGGAGTTGGGCGATGATCCACACCAGGTTGCGGCTGCCGATAAAGGGAAGGTCCCGGTAGGCGGTCGGAGCCTGTGCGGCGACGGAGTCCTGCGCCAGAACCAAGTCGGGGATTCCCGCCACTCCCAGCAATGCAGCACATCCGGCCAGCAAGGCCGCACGGCCTGCAAGCTGGCTCCCCTGATTTGTGACCTTCCGACCTTGGTGTATCATTGTTCTCACCTCGTCATTCGCCATGATGTCATTTGCCGCTTCCCGCCGGTTTCCCGGCTGTTGATTGCGAAGCTTTGCCCTCGTTCTTGGCAGAGCCTTCTTTGACACCAGGTTTGTCTTTAGCGCCCTTTGTTTTATCTTTCTCGTCCTCAGCAGCCTGCTGTTCGAGCGCCGCAATCTTCAGCTCCGCGTCCTTAATCGTTTTCTCTCCCTTCGTGAGCGACTTCTGTGCATCGAAGGCGGGCGCAACCGTCACTTCCGAAGGTTTGCAGCATTCATGGGGATGTGGCGTCGACACCGGCAGGACCGTCCAAAACAAGATGCTCAGCACAGCCCCGGTGGCAGTGAATGCCGTCAACATCAATCCCTGATCGGCCGGCACTCGAAGCATATCCCAACGTGAAATCAGACCTTGGTAGCTGTCGCCGGCCGGTTGAGCAGTTGCGGCACGGCCTTGCACCAATTTGCCCAAAATTGACAGCCCGATGAAAGTCAGTGCCACCAGAACGATCATGGAGATACTGCCCCATGCCGTGAATTCCAAGCCGATCCGTTCGGCTACCGGGAGATGCTTGAGGGACTCCATGTCCAAAATTGACTGGACGGTGGAGCGCGCGATATCGGTGGCCCCGCCCTCGATCAGCCATAAGAGGGGAAGGTATATGGCCCCGGCGATCGCAAACCTGACCCAAAGGCTCAGGCCAAGCGAGGCCGGTGGTTCAAGACGCAATTGCTCTAAAAAGACGGTCCGTGCCACGAGGCCCAAGGCCCAGATATCGATCGGAATGCAGAGCAGGAACAGCACAGGAAGCCCGATCCCCTCTCCAAAATGGAAGCCCATCCCCATTGAGATGACGAAAAACGCAAAGACGCTGACCGGGCTCACGAGCAGCATCAGGAAGGTTATCCCGAGCTTCGTTTCAAGGTGGATCGAGCCCATCGCCATAAACAACACGGCAAACGCCATCTTGACCGGCAAGGCAGTCCAGGAGGCAGGCCACAGGATACTCAGACCCAACTTGAATGACGACATTGTCTCTCGACCAGTCATGTGCCCAAGACCCTCCGCCTATTCGAGAAATTCGCGGTTAATGATGGCTGCCACGGTGAAGATCACAATGCTCGCCATGACCACAATCCATCCGATCAAGGCGATCGGTCGCTTAAAGATATTTCGCTCAGGACTGCGATCGATGAAGGGCAGTGCTGCCAAGAGCGCCATGAACGCGCCAGGCAAGGCGATGGCGCCCAGAAACTGGCCGAACTCTCCGGCAAAGATCTTTAGGCGTAAGAGCTGAAAGAGGAAGAGGAAATACCACTCTGGCTCAGGATGGTAGTCGCCTGGATCCGGGGTTGCCTCTTCAAGGAGAACGACTGGCTCCCAAAAGGCCAAGCTACAGATGGAGAGGAACACCAGGACCATGCCGACGATGTCTTTCCAAACTTGGCGGGGAAAGAAATAATCGGTCTTGGCCTTAATTTCTTCGACCGTGCCGCGGAACGGTCCGGCCGGGCCGGCCTTGCGGAACAAGAACACGTGCAACCCTGCCAGGCCCATCAAGGCAGCCGGCAGCACCATGACGTGAATCACGAAGAAGCGGCTCAGCGTCATCTGTCCAGGCGTCGCCCCGCCCTTCAGGAATCGGGCCATGAAGTCGCCGAGAAGCGGCGTCTTATCCATGATCTCGACGCCGACGGTCGTGGCCCAGTAGGCCCGCTGATCCCAGGGTAGGAGGTATCCGGTAAACCCAAATCCCATGACGATTCCGAACAGCGCCAACCCCACCAACCAAATCAATTCGCGAGGTTTCTTGTAGGCGCCCCACAGAAAGACTTGAGACATGTGCGCAAAGACGCAGACGACCATCGCCGTCGAGCCCCAGAAATGGTAGCCCAATAAAAACCAGCCGTAATCAACCGAATGGATGATGTACTGCGTACTGGCATAGGCGTGGTCGGCAGTCGGCACGTAATAGAACATCAACAAAATACCGGTGACCGCCTGCATGATGAAGATAAACAGCAGGACCGAGCCGAAGACGTAGGCCCAACGTGACCCGCCGGGGACGGGCTCGTTCAACATCTTGGCCTGCAGGGTCTTAAGCCCGACACGTTCGTCGACAAAGGCAAAGACTTTTTCGATGGCTGAGGGCTGCGTAGTTGTCGGCTGCGTAGTCGTATCCATTTTAGACAATCCGAACCTGGGCCTTGGTGCCCGCCTTGAATTCCATATCGATAATGGTGATCTCGCCTGCGGCGGTGACCTTAATCGGCAACGGATCCAGCGCGCGCGGAGCCGGCCCATCCAGCACTTTGCCGGCGGCATCGTAAATGCTCAAATGACATGGGCAGAGAAACACCTGCCCCCGCGTCTTGTGCGTCCGCCATTTGAATCCGCACCCGAGATGGGGACATTTGCCGGAAAATGCGATGTACGGCACATCCTTCTTATTGGTCCAGAGAGCCTTTCCTGTCGCGTCCCGGAACTCCATATCCTTGCCTTGATAGATGCTTTCCAAGACTTTGGGAGTGGCCTTCAGGACCCACACGTTTTTGTCGATTTCCTGTTCAGGCATGTAAGCTTCTTTGATCTTGCGCTTGTACTTGAACTGAACGCCGACATCTTCCTGCTTGATTTTTCCGGAGTTGCCGATCTTCAGCCACTGGTTGTCGAAGGGGGCATACATCGGCTTCATGAGGTAGCGCAGGACAGGAAATGCGAGCGGCAGGCCGATCAGGAATCCGATGGCATGGGTAAAGTTGGCGAAGAAGGTCCGCCGCTTCACGCTTCGTTCGAGCTCAGGGAAAGGCACGAGCACTTCGCCCGGCGTCACATGGATGCGCTCCTCAAGGTGGGGGATTTCGACCTCGTGGGTCGTCACATAGTCTTCGCGTCTAAAGACCGGCAAAGCCGCGAACTCCGCCGACGTACAGCGGAGTGTCACCACGTCGTCGGTCACTCCCTGAATCTGCCCCATAGGGACTTGACGCTCGACTAACCCCGCCCCTACGCCGCCCACCACGATGTGGCTGACTTCGTGAGACAGCGGGTCTATGATGACCCGGCGCACTTCTCCGACTTCACTGTCCGAACAACGAACCTTGGATTTCAGTTTCGGCTGCATGATGCTCACTTCATCTTGATCGGCTTCGGTGTATTGACCGAAGCATTCTTATAGCCGGCCAGCCAGCCCGCCAACGCCTGTACATCACCTGGTTCCATCAGGTCCTTGTACTTATCCGGCATTTTTCCCTTTTCGAACTCCTTCTCGAAGCCTTCGGCCTTATAACTCTTGGGGTCGAGAATCTTTTTCGCGATTTCTTCGGCTGTCAGCAGGTTTCCGATGTTATCCAACTCGGGACCGCGCTTCTTCCCGCCTTCGCCGTTCAACTTGTGGCAGTTGTAACATTCCTGAAGTTGCCATTGCTCCTCGCCCAACTTGGCAAGATCTCCACTTGCTGCGGCGGTCGTGGCGGAAGGAGCGGCGCCGCCGCCGGCCTTTTGATCGGCAGGAGCCTGCGCCGCACCCAGCGCCTGCAATCGGGCCGTCAACTCTTTCGCCTTTTCATCCAACGCTTTGGCGCGCTGCAACAAGACGTCGACCTTGCCGGCTTCGTATTGCTCTCGTTTCGGCTTCAGAATCTTGTCGATCTTGCCCTTTTCGTCTTCCGGATCATACTGCGGCCACATGGACCCGACGGCAATGAATGTGACAGAGAGAATGGAATAGAACACGATCAAGGCTCCGACGGCCTTCACCCCACCGAACGGCTTGAGCGTAGGAAGATCGAGAATAATAAAGACGATGGCACCGAGCATGGCATAGCCAAAAAACAACGCCTGGAACACAAACGGAAATCCCAGGGCGTTGGTCGCTCCGAACAGAATCCCACCAACCACGATTCCAACTATCGACTTCTTAATCACGTTTCCCATGAGTGCCCTCGTTTATCGCCCTTCCAGTATTGTGACCACCCTACTTGGCACCAGCCGGCACAGGGCTTCCCTCGTGCGCGTGGCCCTTCGAATCTGTGGGGCGCAATGTCACGAGGATGGCAAAGCTGACCACTGCATAAAAGATCACCGTGATCCCGGTGATCCACCAGGCCGAATAGGACAGGGTCGGCGTGAAGGACTCGGCGGTGAAATCAGGCAGCAGATTGTATGTATGGAAATACTTCCGCAACAGCGATCGTACCGCACCCATCAGCCCCATGGTCCAAATGGCGCTAAAGGCCAGGAAGACCAAAACGAATTGCGAGGCAAAATCGATCTTCCCCCAGACGATGGTGCCTTGCGAAACGGCACGGTTGTAAATGACATAGTTCACCACCGTCACAAAGATCAAGGTAAACGCCGCTGAATTTTTCGCCGGCATGAGCGCCAGGAAGTTCCAATCGGACGGCAATTCCAACTCCGCCACCAGCTTGGCGCCGGTCGGCACGAATCCATGCGGCGTCATCCAGATCGCGTTCCCGACGACCACCATCAAGAAGCCGACCTTAATGACCGTGCTGGACGAGACGGTCAACGGAATGAATCGCCCCAGAATCACCGGAGCCAACAGGAGCGGCAATAGGAACGCCAAGGACGTGGCATCAGGAACCGGATAGTCCGTGAGGACCTTTGTCATGACGATGGGCAGCAGTACCATCACCATCGGCGCAATCACGGTCATACGAACACGCTCGACACCTTCAATCCGTTTCATACTCAGCCAAATGTAATAGTTGCTGGCCAAGAAAATCAGGCCAACCATGGCGCCCTGCATTTCGAAGAACATCGACAACTGGTCGGCCATCATGTAGGGACAAATCGAGGCGTCGTAATCGCACAGCTCATAGGACAGCAAATAGCCCATAAACGGCAGGAACAACAGTGCGCCGACACCGATCATGTTGCCGACAAACCCCATCCAATCATAGTAGGCTCGCTCTTCGTCCTTCTTCGCACCCATGAACATGTAGGCCGCAATCAGTCCAGCGATGAATCCGCCGAATGTTACGTTCCCGACAAGCCTATGGAGATTGAGCGGCATCCAGCTGTAGTTGAACACCTTATCCCACAGCGAGGCGCTCGCCAGAAATTCCGCCGGCGACACCCCCTCGGCCCTGACCGGGGTATTCATGAAGGAGGTCGGACCGTCAATCACGAAGAGTGTGATGGTCCCGATGAGGTTCAGCAGCACGCCCAATGCAATATGGCGCCCCTTCTTCTCTCCCTTCCAAGCGTCCCACGTATAGAAATACATGTAGAGAATGATGGTCTCGCCGATGAACAGCAAAGGATAGATCACCGCGAAAATCAGGAAGAAGTGATTGATGAGCCAGGTAGTGAATTGCGGGTAGGTCGCCAACAAGACGAAGATGAAGAGGCCGCCGGTCAGCGCAGTCATACTGTAAAGAATGACCGTGACCTTCGTGACCTCTTTGGCCAATCGGTCATAACGCGGGTCCTGCTTCCGATATCCCAGCCATTCAGAGATCACGACGAAAATCGGAGCGCCGAGAATGAACCCCGCAAAGAGAATGTGGAGCTGAGCGACGATCCATACTGCCGTGCGATTCCCGGTGTAGGGGAACTCCACGGGGGGCGCACCGGGAGCCTGGGCATATGCCACACCCCCCAATACCGCCACAATCGCAAACATGGCCAACAAACAACGTTGCCAGATTTTCATGATGTCTCGCCGCTCCTCCCCAGTCGGAAATCAGAACACTGTTACTTGCCGGACTTGCCCGTTGCCGCGGCAGGAGCCGCAGCGGGAGCTTCCGCCGGTGCCGCAGTAGGCGCTGCCGCACCGTTAACTTCAGCAGCAGGAACCCAGTCTTTCTTGTTGGGATCCCATCCTTTTCCGGTCAAACCGAATGTCCGCTCAAAGGCCATGATCTTCCAACGATCTTCCTCGGACAACTTGCTCTTCCAGGGCTTCATCTTAGTATTGGGAACACCCTCGGAAATGCGCCAGAGCCAGACCGAATCAGAATAGAGCTTCATGCGTTCGCCGTTTCGAAAGTCCCGCGCTCCGGCTTTCACCGGCTTTCCGTCTTTGCCATGGCAGCTCGCGCAATTGACATCGGGATTTTTGCCGCCGATGTACAACTCACGGCCCTCTTCGATAATCTTTGGATCCGCCCACCATCCGGCAGGCATATGCTTATCGGCATATTCCGCTGGGGCCGGCGGCGGAGGAACGATCGGGCCTTCCGCTTCGCCACCGCAGCCAACCACAGCCAGTCCAAATCCAATGATGCCGACCGCAAGCGCCAACCTATTCATGCCTGCCTGTTTCATAAATAATTCCCCGCTCCTTTCTTCATGCCGACGCTCACTCCCGCGCCGACACCTATTACCTTTACCTTCGACAGAAAAAAAAGACGCTTCGCTAAAGCCTAAAATTAAGCCCCAGCATAAGCGTCAATGCTCAGAATACAACGAGGCCACGTTTTGACTTCCCCGCCTACTTCAGCCTATTCGATCCGGCGAGGAACAATGCCCCACGGACCGTACCCTATTTCTGCCGCTTCCCCTGCCCCTTCCTTCGCCGTTGCTCTTCGCGCATCCGCTTGCGGGAGATCTTTAGCCCAATCAATCCCACAATAGCAACAGCCGCGACACCCACGCCGTACAATACCCACTGCGGAGGACCGAGATCGCGCGCACACCCACTTCCGAAATCGACCCGGAGCTTTCGTTCCGTCTCCAAGTCATTCGGATCGAACTGAATCTTAAAATTCTGCGGCTCCCCGCCGGCTTCAACCAACAGCGGGTCGCCTACGTTGTCGTTGTGCAGATGCAGGGTAACTTTATAGTACCCGTCATCATCGGTCGTCACGGTTTGACCTACCGTGATCCGTGTATCTTTTACGAGCACCTCGATCTTGGTGCTCGGGCGACCGTCCTTGCCACACACAAAACCTTCGACCGTAAATCGATGGTCAGCAGCGTGGCTTGCAAACAAAACGGCCGGTGCGAACAGTAACCCGATCAGGCCCAAAAAACCAACAAAATGCCAGGCGGCTTTCCTACTGTTCGCTATCCGCCGTCGCATACGTATGACCCGTGTCGGAATTATTTTTTAGCCTCACTCACACCCTGTTTAAGACCATGCTAGGAGAGGCCTCATCGACACGGGGTGCCCAAAAATTTGAGGCCGATCCTTCTAGCATAGCCCCCCCTCGTTGTCAACAAATGCGTAGAGCCAAACGGAGGGGGCATCGAGGAAAAGAGTGACGCAGGTTTTAGCTGCGAGCGGAGGGAGTTAGCGGCTTGAAGAAGAACTGGTCCAGGCGGGCAGATTTCAAAAAAAGGTCTGCGGAAAATCTGGGGCAGCAACTACAAGTGGCCTCGGGCCTTGGCGTCCGCCGCCACCCGCTCCACCTCTCGCTGTCGTTCGGAGTCTTTTTTTGCGACCCAGGTTTCCCAGGACTTTCCCGTGGCCGTGTCTTCACCGGTGAAGGCAATCGTCGCCACCTCTGAGAATGGAATCGTCAGGGTACCGCTACTGGTTGCAGGAAAGAGTTCAATCGTGGGCTGCTCGCCCGTCGCCGTTCGGTTGAACAGATAGCCGGTGACCTGACTACCGGATTTCAGTTCAACGGTAATATCCCCTCGATAGTCAAAGGCGAGCTCAATCGCCTCGCTCAATTCTGCGGGGGAGCCAGGACGAAACACCCGTCCTGTAAGGCTACCGGTCTCCGAGGCATGGTATTTGGCGTCAGTCATAGTCATCTCTTGCAGCGTGAATGGTGATTCGTGCAGCGGTCGGCCGGCTCAGCGACCGCACCGCTCCACGCCGTAGGAACAACCGCAGCCGGGCCTATCGCGCACTCGGCAGCAGCGTAATCTTCACGGTTTTCGCAAATCCGGACAAAGACCCGAACGTGTCTTCCACGGCCGAGGCCTCATACCCGCAGTGCACCATGCAGTCCGCGCATTTTTCGTTCCGTCCGGTACCATAGGAGTCCCACTCAGTCTTTTCCATCAGCTCCTGGAAGCTCGAGGCATAGCCCTCCTGAAGCAAATAACAGGGGCGTTGCCAGCCAAAGACGTTGTACGTCGGATTCCCCCACGGCGTGCATTGGTACTCCCGCTTGCCCATGAGAAACTCCAAGAACAACGGCGACTGATTGAACTGCCAGCCGCGCTTCCGATTGCTCAGAATCTTGGAAAACAATTCCGTCGTTCGGCTGCGCTTGAGAAAATGCTGTTGGTCCGGCGCCTTCTGATAGCTGTACCCGGGCGAGATCATCATGCCCTCGACGCCCAGCCCCATCATCTCGTCAAAAAACTTCCGTACCCGTTCCGGATTGGCATCGTCGAAGAGGGTCGTGTTGGTGGTGACCCGGTGGCCGCGTTTCAGCGCGGCCTTGATGGCCTTCACCGCCACATCGTAGACGCCGTCCCGGCAGACCGCCAGGTCATGCTCGTCCCGCAGGCCATCCATGTGCACACTGAAGGTGAGAAACTTCGACGCTGGATACTCGTCGAGTTTCCGCTCCATCAGAATCGCATTGGTGCAGAGATACACATATTTCTGACGCGCCACGAGCCCGCGCACGATCTCGGCCATCTCCGGATGAATCAGCGGTTCGCCGCCGGGAATGCTGATGATGGGCGCCGCACATTCATCGGCCGCGGCCCAACATTGTGCCGGCGTCAACCGTTTATCCAGGACATGATCCGGATATTGAATCTTGCCGCATCCCGCGCAAGCGAGATTGCACCGAAACAGCGGCTCGAGCATGAGCACGAGCGGGTACCGCTTGACCCCCCTGAGTTTCTGGGCCAACACGTACTTGCTCACTGTATACATCTGGGAGACTGGAACAGCCATCCCTATCTCCTATTCTCATAAGTGTGAAAGTGGTGACCGACTGAGACTCTGGGTCTCTAGCAGGCGAACGGCTCGGATTCTACCATTGCCGTTGAAAAATCGTCAATTTTCTGGAAGAGGTCAGGACGAGAGGGCATCTTTCCGGCGGGCCCGGCCTTCTAGCACATACGCCAAGACGATGGCGACGCACAATCCCATGAGACCGGTCGCAAGCGTATTGAAGAAAACGCGCGGCTTGATGTGCCTGTCGGCCGGCACGGGCGGGTCTAGGACCTGAACGGTGGGGGTATCGCGAGCTTCGGTAATCTTCGCCTGCTCGTACTGCGATGTCAGCAGGGCATAGAGGGTTTCCTGCACTTTCAACTCTCGGAACAGCCGCCCATATTGCAGGGCCAGATCCGGCACCGTGATCATCGCCGGATGGAGCCGGTCCCCGGGCAACTGCCCCTTCCCGCCTTTGCCGGATTCGAGCAGGCTCAGCTGCTTCTTCAATTCCTCGAGACTGGAACGAACACGAGAAAGATCGGGGTTGTCCGGGGAGAGGTAGGCACTCATCACCTGCCACTGCACTTCGTAGGCGGTAATCTGCCCCTGAATCATCGCCGCAGCCTCGATCATGGCCTTCGACTGTGCCTCGACGGCAACCGCCTTGTTCTTCGTCTGAAAATCCCGCAAGGCCTCTTCCGTTTTCACGAGTCCCACTTGCGTCTCCGCGAGACGCCGCTCAATGAACTCACGATTGTGGCTCGCCTTACTGACGTTCAACGTACGGTTTAGCCGATCCAGATTGGCCACGAAGTAGGCCGCGATATCGGCGGCCATCTTGGGATCGCGATCTTCCACCGTCACCTTGATGACCTTTTCTTTCGACAAGGTAATGTGAACCCGTTCCGCCAATTCGGTGCGCGTATCGTGCATCGTCTGTTCGCCGTAGACCGCCATCAGATTGAACTTGGCAATGGCCTCATCGGCCATCACCCGCGATTTCAGGATGGCCATGAATACGTCGGTGGGCGTGGTCGGTATAGCGGGAAGCCCCGCACCGAGATTCTGCGCCATGCCGCCGGCCCCTGTGGCCGTCAATAATGCAGCAAGGCTCCCGCCTTCTTTGGAATCCAGCTGCGGCAGCAGGGTTGCCGTCGATTCATAGGCCTTGGGGAGGAGAAATACACTGACGCCGAACGCCCCGAGGAACGAAGCCAGCAGGATCGCCGCAATCAGGCCCCGTCGTCGGGACAGCACCGACCAGAGGTCGAGCGGTCCGAGCGCGTCGTGAGGAGGCAGATTCGCTCCATTACCGCGAGAGGAGGTCATGACGACCTGTGGAGAATCCAGTAACCGGCTCATGATAGATGACGTTCCGTTTACCGACCGACGACGGCGATGCCGGCGGCGGTGAGCGCCACGCTACCGATAATGCTTGCCACCGTCTGCCAGAGTGCAAGTTGTGGCGTACGGGCTTCGATTTTCTGAGGCACCACGATCGTATCTCCTGAGCGTACCTCCTTGACAGCAAGGTAGGCCGAATCGGTGGTGCCGTTGGCCCGCATCACATACATTTCTTTCTTATTGGCATCCTCCGTCAATCCACCTGCTTGCCGCAAATACTCATCCAGGCCCAGGCCCGGCCGATATACGATCGTACTGGGATTCTTCACCGACCCGATGATGCTGACCGTTTGCGGTGGCGTCGGCATCAGAATCCGATCCCGCCCTTCCAAGATGATGTCGTCTTCGGTTCCCTCGAGCTGGTCGACCGACTCCATACGGATCACCACACGCCCCAGCTCCAGTCGCGCGGTAATCGCTTCCAACTGCTGGAGACGCAAGGACAGCACCTGTTGTTCTGCAAGCCCTCCCCCAGCGGTCAAAACCGCGGCGGTGCTCAGTCCGGTGGATCCTGCCGCCATTCCGGCCGACTGTGCCGTCAGACGCTGGCGCTCCGACGCCACGAACCGCTCCAGCTCCGCCTGCTGCCGAAGCTTGACGGACTCCCGCGAAAGCACCAACCCGGCGGGAAAGGCGTTCGGCGTGACGCCGCCGGCCCGCTTGAGTACCGAACTCAACCGCTCGCCCATTTCGATCGTGAAGTATCCCGGCCGTTTGAGCTCGCCTTCCACCAACACCAGGTTGGGGGGCCGATGCTGGCTGGCAACAACCACTTGATCTAACCGTTGGAGCTCATGATTTTCGCCGGCGTTCCCTTCAAGCAAGGCCTTGGGGCTGAATTGAATGACCCGGGTTTGATAGGTGATAGGGTCTGTCCTCACGATCTCGGCACGATCTGCATAGGCCTCTACCGTCAGCTGATCATGGATGAGGAGGTCTTTTACCTTCATACCAGGACGGTATTCATAGGGTCCTGGGCTTTTCACCGCCCCGACCAGGCTCACGACATTGGTAATTTGCGTCGGGAGAATACCAATCCGCACATAATCCCCGTCCAGTAGAAGGGGATCGCCCCCCGCGACGCCGGGTCGGCTTTTCTCATGCCCCTGGGAGGCCAGGGCGCCGACCAAATCCACGTCGACCATTATGCGGCCGCGCTCAGGATCGAGACGAAAGAGGTGGCACCGCTGACGGTCGGAAAGCGGAGTGAGGCCGCCGGCCAGATCGAGCAGCTCGGTCAAGCGCACACCGGGCTTCACCTCATAGATGGCTGGTCGCTTGATTGATCCGCTGATCGCGACAACCGGACCGACCGGCGGGATAAGTACCACATCGCCGGACTGCAATCGTTGGTCGAATCGCCGATCTCCTCGCAGCAGGAAATCATACAGATCAAGCTCAGCCACGCTCCTGCCTTCACGCATCACCTTGACCTGGCGCAACGATCCGGAACGGGTCGGGCCGCAGGCGGCATACAGCGCGTTGGACGTCGTCGCCAGCGCGCTTATTTCATACGCGCCCGGGCGAATGACTTCGCCCACGACAAAAACCTTGATTGTCCGGATCCGTGCCATCGACACATGCAACTCAAACCGCTTCAGGAGATTATTCAACCTCGCCCGCACCGTTTGCTCCACCTGAGAAAACGTTTGTCCGCCCACGGGGATCGCCCCCACCTGCGGGATCACGATCATGCCATCGCGTTCGACCGGCACGATAAAGCTCCGATTGAAATTGGGGTCGGGCACGTTCCAAATGTGCACGGCGAGCGAGTCTTGCGGCCCGACAATGAAATCCGGTCCGACCGGAATGTCTTGGATCGGCGAGAACGTACTGGCCTGAGCATCGAAGAAATCGTAACCGAATTGGCGCAAATGGCTCTTCACCCCGTGCAGTACGGAAAATTCGGCGAAGGCCTCCTCGATGTTAAAATCCTGCTGACGCAGCTGTTCTGCCGCGAATGCCTTCTTTTCCGGCAATGGGCGCGTCATTCCCCGTTGGCCTCCGGGTTGGCTTCCTGGCTGAACGGGAGATTGACCAGCGGACGATGGGAGACCAGGGATGAGACTCTGCTCAAATTGTAACTGACCCGCGCCCTTTTTCTCACGCTCCGCTTGAACCTGATACTCGATGCTCGATTTTTCTTTCTCGGCCTGAAGCTTTTCCTGCCGGCGATCGCGTTCTTCCTGCTCCTGCTTCATCCGTTGTTCGATCGAGCTGGGCAAGAGGCTGCTCGGCTCGACAGGCCAATAGTCGTTCAAATTGGGAACCGTCCCCTTCGAGCTGAGATCAGAGGAGAAGGGGACCGGACAGGGTGTTTGGGTCGGTACGATCGGCTGCAACGCAGTTGGGTTCGTCACGATCGCCTGGCCCAGCACGCCCCCCATCCCAGGGGCATTGAAACCACCGGGGGTCAGTAACCCACCGGCCGATCCAGACCCCAGTTGCTGCATGCCCCCTGGAGGCGCCGACTGAGACGAGAGGTTCTGGGCCAGGAGCGAAGGAGGAAGGAGGATGGAGAGGATCAGGGTCCAGATGACCCCGTGAACCCAGACGACCGAGCGCGAGCGGGGGGCGGCACGGTGATGGAACACGATCCCCTGTAACATGGCTTCCCAAGCCCCCTCCGCAGGGTCGGACCCCGCGCTGTTTTGTAATCCACCTTGGAAGAACAGTCAAACAACGACCGGCCAGACGACTCAGCCGGTAGCCTAAAACTGCACGGCCAGAGAAGTCCAGAACAAATGGTTCTGGGCCTCGACCCCGGCGGCATACGCTTCGGCAAAGGGCGTGATAGTGGACACCTGCCCGGGATTCTTGATGCGCTGGAACGTGTAGCCGACGGTGAATTGGGTCCGGTTCGACCACCACCAAGTCAGGTCGATAGCCACTTCCCGCTTCTTCTCATGGATGGGTTGTCCGCGATCCCGTTCCTGAAGATTGAAGTTCGCGCCCAGCTGCAACGAGTCCGTCAGATACCGGGTAGAGCGCACAAAAAAATCGACCCCATCGGTTCCCATATGGTGGCCAAGCGGAAACCCGCGATAGCGCATCCCGCTGGTATAGGTGCCGTTGTTGTACCAGACCCGTACGAGTTCGGGATGTCGTTGGCGTCCGAAATCGGTATCGGCGTACTCGATCCGCAGATCCATGGTATCGCCCTGAAATACCTGCGGAATATAGACACCTCCCAAGAGCGCCGTCCGGCTGGGGATGGGAAGTTGCGACCATTTATCTTCCGTCCCGATCTCTCCATAGAACTGCAGGCCGGCAGGAAACGGAATCAGATAGGGCACAGAGGGAATGCGCAGGCGGAAGTCGGCCATGGCCTGTTCGTTGACATCTTGATTGCCGCTTTGATTCGACGGATGGATGTATGTATCAACGATCGTTTCCGGGAACGATTGGTCCCGCCCGCGTCCGCCGAACTGGGTGAGCCGGGTCAGTCCAAATTCAAGCCATGAGGTCGGCAGGTAGCTGAGGCGCAGGCCGAAGACTCTGGCTCGCGAAAAATCTCGATTGCGCTCTAGTTGAGCAAGAAACGCGTTGACCTTCCAGTCCCCAAGCCCGCTCAGAAAGCCCGGCAATTGAAACGGACGCTCCGTCCCCAGCTTGATCATGTCCATGGGAAAGGCATGATCGGTCAGCAATAAGGATCCGTGATACCCCGGCCCCCACCATTGCGTGCCTCGCCCTGCCTCCAACGCGATGTTCGCATAGATCAATTTGAGGCTGAACTCTCGCATGTAAAAATTGTCGCTATTGTTGGTGGCGCCGATGCCCAAGAGATGGCGGTTGCTGATGAATTTCGGCTGCACCATCAGCGCAGCCCAGTCACTCAGCTCAACCCATCCGCGCACATCGGTTTGGTTCTGGACACCATTCACATAATATTCACCGCCGCGGTTCTCACGGAACCGGACGGTTTGACCGCCGCCGATGGATGAAGCATCGACCTCGGTCTGCACCCGCATGCCGTAACGGAGTGCCTCCCGCCCTTCCGACCCACGCCCACGCACCACGCCAAGCCTGATCAACTCGGGACGGAATTCTGCCATCAACCGTTCCAACAGCGGCTCGGCGATCGCTTCACGGCCATCCAGTTCCACCTGGTCGGCGCGCACTCGTTCGATCGCGCGAGCCACAAACTGAGCCGCCTGCATTCGGCTATACGGCTTGGCACCAATTAATGCCCGATCGATCACTCCCAACGCGATCAAGCGCTCGATGGCTTCGTAGCCCCAGTGGTGCAGCGGCAGGTTGCTGGATGCCAGAGCGATCCCGCTCAAGACCAACCATATCGCCAAGCCGAGACTGAAACTACATGAGACGCGAGATACTCTCACAAAACAGGCCGGGTTCGAACAGGACGCAGTGTGGTGAGATTGAGCGGCGGAGACAAGGCCCCCATCAGAGCACAACGCCGGCACATCACCCCCGCCTGCGCGAACCGGTCGGCGAGAGCTCGGCGGCGGTTACGGCATCGCCGGAAGAGGGCAGTGGTTCCTCGGGCGTGGTGCCTTCAGAATCACCCGGATTTCCCTGAACAGGGGACAAGCCTGATGGGCGGTACGTGGGAAGAATGTCACCGAGGGTGGCCAACAGTTTCGGCACGTTCCCCTCGGCCGCCGCCTGTTCCAGCCGCGTGATGAGCGCACACAGGTGGGAGAAATCGCGTGCATGGTCGGACCGAACACAGAGCACCTTGGGGACAGACGTCGCCTCCACCGTTTCCTGACGGCCCACCAGCTCCTCGATCAACTTCTCGCCGGGGCGGCAACCGAAATACGTCAGGGCAATGTCCTTGTCGGGGACAAACCCAGACAAACGGATCAGATTTCGCGCCATATCGACCACGCTGATCTGCTCGCCCATCTCCAGCACGAACAGTTCACCACCCCGCGCCAGACCCGCCGCGTGGAGCACCAGATGCACGGCCTCGCTGACCAACATGAAAAAGCGGCGCATGCCCGGGTCCGTAATCGTCACGGGGCCGCCCGCCCTGATCTGATCGAGAAACAATGGAACGACGCTCCCGTTGCTTCCCAGGACATTGCCGAATCGCACGCTGGCAAAAATAGTGCGGGACGATCGGGCCAGTTCCTGTAGAAGCAGTTCCGCGACACCTTTGCTCGCCCCCATCACACTCACGGGATTCACGGCCTTGTCGGTCGAGATGAGGATGAACCGGCCGACTGCATGTCGATGGGCCGCCTCCGCGACAATTCTGGTTCCCGTCACATTGTTCCGCACCGCCTCACAGGGATTCGCCTCCATCAGCGGCACATGCTTATGCGCAGCGGCATGAAACACCAGCGTCGGGCGGTACTCGGCAAACAACCGGTTCATTTGGCCGACATCCGTGATATCTCCGACCAGCGGAGAGATGAAGGCATGCCCCGCAGCAACCAGGTCGTTCGCCACCCCGAAGAGTCCGTTTTCGTAGCGATCGAGGAGCACCAACGCTGCGGGAGACAATTTGGCCACCTGCCGACACAACTCCGCGCCGATCGACCCTCCGGCCCCGGTGACCAGCACGCGTTCGCCCTCCACCAGCTTGCGGAGCGGCTCGGGATCCAGATCGACGGGAGCCCGGTCAAGCAGGTCTTCGATGGAAAGATTGCGAATCTGGCTGACCTCGACTCGACACTGCAACAGGTCGCGCAGATTGGGCAGGGTTTGAATGGGAAGATGAAATGGCTCCAGAGCCTTCACCACCGCCCGAACCGTGGCGGGAGTCGCACTGGGCATAGCAACGAGGACGGCGTCGGGGCCTTGCTCGGCCACGACTCGGGGCAGACTGTCCCTGGTGCCCAGCACCGTCACACCGTGAATACGATGACCGATTTTGTTCAGATTGTCGTCAATGAAGCCGATCGGACGATAGCCGTACGTGGGATTGTTCCGCATTTCTCGCACGATCATGGCCCCGGCATCACCGGCTCCGACAATCAGCACCCGTTTCCGGCCGGTCCCAATCCATCCCGTTTCCCGGATCAGCCGAGGGGCCATCCGCAGGCCGGTCAACAGGCACAAGAGCAGCAAGGCATCGATCACAAAAATGGAAGAGGGATAGGCCCGCACCCCCATCCCGAATCGGACCATCCCGGCAAAGGCCAACGTGCTCATCGCGATACTCAGGGCCAGATCCCGAACATCCCAGAGGCTCGTGTACCGCCACAGACCGTCGTAGAGCCGGAACGGATAAAAGGTGAGCGCCCTGATCACCAATAACAGCGGGAGCATGGAGATGAACAGGTCCCACTGTTGCGACGGAATGTCCTCATCGAAACGGAGGAGAAAGGCCAGCCAATTCGCCAAGGCGGCAAGACCCAAATGGGCGACAAAGAGCAGCAGTCGCCGTTGAGCCGCCGTGAACGTTGTCGAGAACGGAGTCGGCATCGTCCATCCCGGATAAAAAAACTTGCCGGGAGCTCTCCCCGGCTCAAGCTACAGAACATACCCTGTCTGCAATGATCGAATCCAGCCCTAGGGCTTGGCCTAGGGTGAGGCCTAGGCCCCATGAACGGCGGAATGAAATGGGAGGAGGTCTGTGAGCCAGTCAGCGGCAAACAGCAAGGGGTCAGGCAGGTCGGCCTACCACGAACAGAACTTTATAGCCGGGAATCGGCCGGTCGCTGGAGATCCGCATGGGTGAACAATAGGTGGTCATGCCATCATCCACGGTGGCCGGGAACCGAACAAGTCTCCCGAGAAAGAGGCGCTTGAGAAATCGCTTCCCTTTCATAGTGGACGGAATCAGGTGCAAGGTGACGGCGGCGCGCTTGATCCATGACAGACAATAGGCCCAGACCGACGCCGTGGTGACAGGAAAGGCGCCGAAGGCTTCCGCCCGAAACCCGGCTTCTTGCAGCAATGCCGACAGTTGGTGTAACGAGTAATACCGACGACTGTGCGGGCTGGGATTACAATCAGGCCACTCCGGGTTCACCGTGCACAGGAGAAGGAGCCCCTGAGGTGCCAGAACTCGACGGCACTCTTGCAAGAATCGTAAGGGGCGTTCGACATAGTAGATCGCTTCATAACAGACGATCACGTCCCTGGTTGCCGCGCACAACGGCAGCGCCTCGGCGTCCAACCTCAGCAACGGGAGCGTCCCCTGCAACGTGCCACGTGCGCTCGCAAGCAACTCCTCCGTGATATCTCCTCCCACCGTATGCCGCGCATGTTTCGCCAGGTATCCCAACCCGACACCTTGGCCGCAAGCCACCTCTAAAAGCCGCTTGCCCCGACAGAATTCCGACGCGTAGCGATAACGGGTATAGACCATGGATAACGCCTCCTGCGTCACCCAGTCTCCGACTTTTTCGGTCACGGAGCTGTAGTCTGGTACGGTCACGGGTACTTCGAGAAGAACGATTGGAGGCAGGCGACAGTCCTGTCGACCTGATCTTCCGTGGTCTCCGCGCTCATCGGGAGAGACAGCACTTCTCGGCAGAGAGACAGGGTTTCCGGAGCAGTCGGGACATCGAGGCCCAATCCCTTATGCTCCCACATGGGTTTCGGCCAGTGGACCAGCGTTTCGACGCCTTGCTCCTTCAAATAGGCGCGCAATTGGTCGCGGACGGTCGTGCGGACTACGTAGTTTTGGTAGATATCCTTTCGGCGGGCCTCATCGAAATGAGGCAAGCGCAATTGCCGGATCCCGGAAAGACCACGACGATAGAGATCCGCGATCCGACGCCGGTGGGCAATCCATTCGGGCAGATACCGCAGCTTCACATCCAGAACCGCAGCCTGCACGTTGTCCAGAAGCGCCGTCTGTCCGTGATAGTGATATTCACCCGTTTCGCGATCTTCCCCATTGTAGCGCAGCAAAGTGGCCATTCGCGCAAGGTGGGGATCGTTGGTGGTAATGGCCCCCCCGTCGCCGAATCCCCCAAGCACCTTGAAGGGATAAAAACTGAAGCAGCCGGCCCGCCCTTGGCTCCCGGCGCATTTCCCGTCATAGGTCGCGCCGAGAGCCTGCGCCGCATCCTCGATCACGGCCAACCCGTACCTCTCGGCGAGCGCCAGAATCTTGTCGATATCGCACACCCGTCCGTTGAGATGGACCGGCAGCAGGGCCTTCGTCCTCGGCGTGATGGCAGACTCGATCAGATCGACATTCATGTTGTAATCAAGCCCCACATCGATCAAGACCGGTTGCGCTCCGCAATGGACGATAGCCGAGACCGTCGCAACGAACGTATGGGCAACCGTAATCACTTCATGGCCCAGTCCGACGCCGGCTCCGAGGAGGGCAAAATACAAGGCGTGATAGCCGCTGTTGACGCCGACTGCATACTTGACGCCCACGAATTCCGCTAGGTGACGCTCGAAATCCTTGAGTTGGTGCCGATTAACCAAATCGCCGTTAGCCAAACACTCAATGATCGCTCGATCGATTTCCGGCTTGAGCTTCGCGTAGTGACTGCGCGGGTCGATGAATGGAACGTGATAAGCCATAAAGAAAAGAAGAGCGGGCGCCCTACAAAAGCACCTTCTCCACAGCGGCGACGATGTCCTCGGCGCCGACATAATAGACTCGCTCGAGTGCGGCAGCGGTAGGGGCTGGGACGTCAGGCAGGCAGACGCGGGCAATCGGAGCCTTCAACGCATGAAAGATCTCACCGGCGACCGCGGCGGCGATGTCTGCCGCGATGCCCCCGCTCATCCATGCTGCATCCGCGATAACCAACCGGCCGGTCTTTCCGACTGAGGAATACACGAGGTCTCGATCCCACGGTTTGATCGACCGCAAGTCGATCAACTCAACGTCGATGCTCCGTTGCGCCAACGTCTCGACCGCCTTGACCGCTTCAGCCGCCATGTACGACGTGGCCACTACCGTGACATCTTTCCCACTGCGGCGCAGCGCCGCCGTTCCGATCGGCACTTCATACAGATCTTCCGGCACATCTCCCTCTAGTTCATAGAGCCAGCGGTCGTCGAGGTAGAGCACTGGATTCCCATCCCGGACGGCGGCGATGAGCAGACCCTTCGCATCATGCGGGGTGCTGGGCATCACCACTTTCAATCCCGGCACGTGTGCGAACAACGCCTGTAACGCTTGTGAATGCTGCGCCCCTTGCTCGCCCCCCCGATTGATGACCGAACGAATGACAACGGGCACGCCCACCTGCCCTCCGAACAGGTAGGACCAGTTGGCCGCCTGATTCACAATTGGGTCGGCCGCCAGGAGCATAAAATCCATCCGGGCATGAAACACGATCGGTCGCATGCCGACGATCGCAGCGCCGATGGCAGCCCCCGTGGTGGCATTTTCGGAGACGGGACAATCGAAGACCCGCTCGCGACCGAATTCCTTATCCAGATCCTGGAGGCTGGTCCCGGCATACCATGGGTTCCATACGCCTTGGCCGCAGACAAAGACCCGCGGATCATGCCGCAAGAGTTGAGCATGGGCTTCTCGTATCGCCTGTGCGTAGGTGAGCCGGTGCATGGCGTGGCTACTTTCTCCGTGGGGCATAGACATGTCTCAAGAGGTCGCTCTCATCGGGCGAGGGCGACAGGCGCGCAAACGCGACGGCGGCCTCGACTTCATCTCGGATGACAGGCGCCATGGCATCCAGTTTTTGTGCGGAGACTCCCTCATCTACCAGGCGCCGTTTTAAGCGCATGATGGGATCTTTCGGCAGCCATTCATCCAATTCACGGCGACGGTGTTCCCCGACTGCAATATCCCACGCCGGACCGACGTGACCGCGCCACCGGTACGTCCGACATTCCAAGAGGGATGGCCCTTCGCCGGCCCTCGCCCTCGTCACGGCTTGCACCGCACCGTCGAAGACCGCCAGGACATCGTTCCCGTCCAGACGAAGGCCCGGCATTCCGGAAGGCTCGGCGGCCTGCACGATATTATCCTTCAGCCGACGCTCCGAGAGTGCCATGTGCGTGGAGTAGAAGTTATTCTCGCACACAAACAAAACAGGAAGCCGGTAGAGCGCAGCCAAGTTCAGGGACTCGTGAAAATGGCCTTCCTCCGTGGCGCCATCGCCGAAAAATGCCACGGCCACGTGCGGCTCGTGACGGAGTTTCGACGCCAGCCCGGCGCCCACCGCCAGCGGGACGGTCGCTCCGACCAGGGGGACCGTGCCGTACAGGCCCTGCGCGGGGGCGATGAGGTGCATGGAGCCGCCGCGTCCTTTGGAGCAGCCCGTCGCTTTGCCGAAGATCTCCGCCATCATCGCATTCAGGTCTCCACCCTTTGCCAGGTAATGGCCGTGCGATCGATGGCCGCCCCACACCGTATCCTGCCGCCCCAGTGCCGCGCAGACGCCGGCGGCAATCGCCTCCTGTCCGATGGACAAGTGACAGGGGGTTTTGATCTCTCCCGCTGAGACCAGTTCACCGATCCGTTCCTCAACGGCACGGATCAGCAGCATCATCCGCAGGAGGGATTGTCCGACCGTCATTGAACTGCCTGACTGCACCGTCCCTTCCACGCGACTACCCTTTCCCCATAACCAGCATGACCGGGCACGACCGTTTTCCGCCTGCCAGCGCGACCGAGGTGTGCACGAGAATCTGCAGGTCCGTCCGGAAATTGCGGCGCTGCACATATTCTAACTGGAGCCGGATCTTCACCGGACGGATCGTCTCCAGATAGGTTTTCTCCGGATCGGGGCTCCCTTCTAACAACGCTCCCTCATCGATATTCCACAAGCTTGCCCAGTCCGTCAACCCGGGCCGGACCGTCAGGATGGCTCGTTCCTCCTCCGTGTAGAGATCGACATACTGTTGCACCTCTGGTCTCGGACCGACCAAGCTCATCTCTCCGCTGCAGACGTTGATGAGCTGCGGCAATTCATCCAGCTTGTACTTCCGCAACCAGCGCCCGATCGCAGTCACGCGTGGATCGCCCGCCGGCGTCGAGGGACCGCCGAGGACATCGGCATGCTCGACCATCGTACGAAACTTGACCATACGAAACGGCCGGCCTCCCAACCCCACACGATGCCCGCGATACAGCACCGCACCTCCATCGCCCGCCTTGATGAGCATCGCCAACACCAACAGGATCGGGCTCAACAAGACGAGGGCACAGGATGCCACCAGAACATCACAAAGGCGTTTCATGCCACAGGGTCCCCCATTTGACGCATGAAATTCAGGACTCGACGGCGGAGGCGCGACCCTCTCCGGCCAAGCCCACCTTTCTCCAGAACTGAGGCAGCCCGATCAACCGGGCAAGCCCCCAGAGTGATCCAATTCCGTAACTCAGATGCAACGTCGCAAATACGAACGGCATCATGACAAGGCGGACGAACGACTTCTCAGTCCATGCCTCATGAAGAGACGCCGCCACGTTCACCATCCCATATGCTCCGAGGATTGTGCCACTCAGCCACAGGAAGGGTCGTACGACGATTCCCACTGCTGCCGTGGCGAGCACCGCCGCCACGAAAAGCAGCGGAATCAGATGGCGCAGGGAAATCGGCATGCCCTCACTATAGGCAAAGGGCAAGATCGCCCAGACGCCGTTATTCCAGTTGTGTCGCCAAAACGAGGTCATGGTGGAGCGGGCATAGTAGTCACTCGCAATGTCGGGAACCAGGAGCATGCGGCCCCCAACCTTTCGGAGCCGGAGACTGAAATCCATATCCTGTCCTCGTATCAGCTCTGCATTGAACGGACCTTGCCGATCGATCGGCCTGGGCGCCAGCGATACATCCTCGCTCCCACCGGTAACCTCGGAAATCAGCACGCGATCAAACACCTCCCGGCGGTAGCAGCCGCAAAACACCGTATCCACCCACGTCGGATGCGACACATGAATGCGGAAATACGAATTCCCGACGCCGAACGGATGGCTCAATGCAGCGGCGATCGCCTGTCCGATAGGGCTGGCCACCGCAGGAACTGTCCTCATCAGGCCACAGGCCACATCGGCATCGTACTCTCGCAGGGCTTCGACGCAGCGCCGGATATAGCCCGGCTCAAGACGCGCATGCGCATCCACCCTCAGCACCACGTCCCCCTGCGCCTCGCGCACGCCGAGATTGAGCGCTTTCGGTGTCGTTCTACCGGGGTTATCGATCACACGAAGACAGGCATAGATTCCTGTGTACGCGTCGAGCACCTCGCGGCTTCCATCCTCGCTCATCCCGTCGACAACCAGCACCGCGAGCCGACTCAATGGATACCCATTGTTCAGAACGGACTTCAGGCAACGTTCGATGAAGTCCGCCTCGTTCCGGCACGGAACAAGGACCGTCACGAACGGCAGTCGCTCTCCTGCATCCATCTCGATCTACTCCGTACGTGCCGGAGTGCCGTCGGCGGCCGGCGGCAGCGTTGAGAACAGGCGAGTGAAGAGACTGCTTCCATAGGAAGCGATCGTGATGACGATCGTCGGGACCAACAGGCCTTCAATCACCAGTCCCTTGTACCCTTCGAGGCCCGCTCGAATCAGCGGAGGAATATAGGCCACAAATCCCCAGGGAGCCAGGATCGCAAAAATATACTGCCATCGCGGCCCGCGATACCGCTTCTCTCCTGCAACTGTATATGCATTAAAACACTGACTCCAAACCCATCCCCACATCACCGCGCCGAGCAGCAGCCCCGGCAAGCCGAAATTCAGATACCACCCGGTCGCATGATGAAGACTGAAGCCCTGCTCTCCCACGCCCTCTGCAATTCCAACCGTGGCCGCATAGTGCGAATAAATGTCGCCCGGTCTGTCCGGCCAAACAATGCGGGGGACCACCGAGGCCAACAGAGAGGTCAGGCTCGATCCGTAGGTCAACGGCGAATGGAAGTACAACACCCCGTACAGAGAGAGATGGGCGCCGAACGCTTCGTTGCTTGCGCGAATTTCCGGCACCCACTGCATGGCCTCCCACCAGTCGATGCCTTCCCACAGTCCCATGAGAGGAAACGCCCGCAAGAAATCCACGAGCGCGATCCCCACAAACACCAATCCTGAGCCGACTCCCACGATGCCCCACTTCACAATCTTGGTATTGGCGAGATACAAGAGCCCGCCGAGGATCAGTCCGGAGAAGAGTTCGTTCTTGTTCCCTAGGATTGTGACATAGAGAAACAGCCCGCCGAGCAGGAGACTATATCCTACCCCGGTTGAGAAGGTGGCATCCCCGACGAGCCAGCGCCCTTGCCGACCGGTGAACCATACGGCGATCCCAATCGCGAGAGAAAAGAGCGCCACGCGGTTGAGCACCTGATGCAGGGTGAACAACGGAACCATCTCCCCCAATCCTCCGCGAGTCACGGAATATCCGGACTTGCCCAGGAGCGCGGCGGTCGCCAGCTGATCCTTCACGATCAGAAAGCTCGCCAGAGCGGCGACAGCGGAGATGACGAGGATGCTGGTGTGAGAAATCCACAACGCCGGCACGCGCGAGTCCGTCCGTGGGCGAACTCCCTTCACAAGATAGAGTGCCGTCAACTCGATCACCATGATGAATCCGGCGTAGAACAACAACGTCCACAGATACTCCTCGTTCAACTCCACGGGAAACACTTTGCCGTACAGGTAGTGATGTTGTTGCTGGCTGTCCGCTCCCAGTCCATCGGCTACGATAGACCACCCGCCGTGGATCGACCAAAAATACAGAAAGAGAATTCCCAGGGGGAAGGACAGGCTGCCCGTTCTCGAGTACAGCAACGCGGCGAGTCCGGCGATACTTGCTGTGGAGGCGGCCAGCACAAGATAAAATTCCATTCGGCGGTTCCTCTATCAGGGCTGAGCCGGGCTTCTCGGGCGCGCGCTGTCCAGAACCGGCGGCGCAAGGGACGGCTCTGTGCCATGGCGCTTCGTAATGAGGTACCGATCGATCACCAGATACTCGAGACCGGACCGGAGGAGAACCTCAACCGCATCACAGGCCCCGCTGACGATGGGGGACCCGTGAAGGTTGAAGGACGTATTCAGCAGGACCCACCGGCCAGTTAACCGCCCGAACGCCTCAATGAGCGAGTGAAAGCGCGGGTTCACATCGCGCCATACCATCTGTGCACGCGCCGTCGCATCGGCGGGGTGAACAGCGGCGATGAATTCAGAGCGGCAGTCCGTGGTCTCGAACGCGTGCATCATAAAGGGCGCGATGCGAGGTCGAGGCAATGCCGTTGGAACCAGGATGTATCGTCCGGCTTGCTCTCCCAGGATGGCCGGTGCGAAGGGCATCCAAAAGTCCCGCTGCTTGATCATACGATTGATGGCACCCACCACCGCCGGCCGGCTGGGATCTGCGAGAATCGACCGATTGCCGAGCGCTCTCGCGCCGAACTCCATCCGTCCGGAACAACGAGCCACAATGTGGCCCTGTGCGAGCAACTCAGCCGTCCGAACTTCCGGATCATCGAGCTGATGAAAGTCCACGACATCCCCGTACCTGGCCCGCGCTTCGGCCAGGTCTGCGCCTGCCTCCGGCCCCACATAGATGTCATCGAAGTGGATGTCGGCAAGTGTTCCGCCCTGACGGAGATGACATTGCCACACGGCGCCGAACGGCAACGTTTCATCGCCACAGGAGGGGAACACATCGAAAAACTCCACGCCGGGCAGTTGAGCGATGTGCTGATTGGCTTTCACGTTCATAAACACGCCGCCTGCCGCCAGCACATTTCGTACCCCCGTCTTGTGCACGGCGGCTCCAATCCATCGTTGGATCAGATCCTCCGTAAAGAGTTGTAACCCGGCGGCCAGCCGGTCGAAGCGCACCCTGCGAAAATCCTGTAGCAGTCTCGGCAGAATCGCACTCGTCCGTTCGGGAATGGTTCGCTTGAAACGCAATGGATTTCCAGGATCGAGATCGAGGTAACGGGCGAACGATTTCGCCACTTCCCGTCCCTGCTCCGCATCCGCATAGGGAGCCAGGCCCATCACCTTGTATTCATGTTCATGCGGACGCATGCCCAACATGAACGTGACAGAGGCATAGATATTCCCCAGCGAATGCCCGGTGGGCGTCGAGGCTAGCAGCCGCAGCTCCCCGTTCTGCGCGAGATACACATGGGCACAGGCATCGTCGCCTCCCCCGTCCAACGTGCACACCAGATGCGGCTCCTGCCAATTCTTGCGCAGCGCGTAATAGGCGGAGGCCGCATGGTTTGAATGGTGGTGAAACCGGCTGATCGGAATGCCGTCGAGACCGCAACGCGCCAACTGCCGCTCAACTGCGAGATTGCTTGCTGCACTTTTCCGTGAGGACCACCAGGCCCGCCCCATCTCCTCGACTGAATGGGGCAGCATACCAACAAATCTGGTTGCAACACCTGACAGATCACCCGCCCGCAAGAGCTCTCGCCACGATCGTGCGCCCCTCGCGTAGTAGTTGAAGAGATCTTCGCGGGTTTCACTCGCAGGGCTGCCGAGATTGCTGAAACACAGGTGGTCGATCGCCCGGGCATCCAACCCATAGGTTTTCAAGCAATGCATGACCGCCTGCGAGGGGAACCCGATGGAACCCTTCTCGCGGCTCAACCGTTCTTCCTGGACGGCGAAGACAACTCTCCCGTCTTTGCATAAGACAACTGATGCATCAATGCCTTCGTTGATGCTCAGAATCAGCATGCCACATGCCCCTCTGTGTGCCTGTCACACAGTGGTTGCCGCACGCGCTCCCTCACAATTTGTCCCGATCCCACTCGGTAGCCCCACGATTCGAACATTTCAGGACCGCATCGATCCCCCGCCCTCATGTGATCCCCAGCGCCTCACGATACAGAGCAACTGTCTGTCGGGCAATGTGGTCTTGCGCGACCTGTACGATGGAGGCATGGCCATTGGAACGCCCAGGACCAGCGAGGATGTCGGCCAATCCCTGGGCGAGTGCTTGCGGAGTCCGTTCTACGATTCTAGACGGAGTCACCCCGGCCAGCCGCTCGCGGACATCTCCGACATCGACTGACACGACCGGCAGGTTACAGGCCAGCGCCTCCTGCACGATTGTCGGCGAACCTTCCCAATCGCTGGTCAGGAGCAAGCAATCGGCCCCGTTCAGCATGGCCGCCACAGTCCGATGAGGCACCAATCCGTCCAACACCACCAACCGCATCCGGCCGCATTGCTTTGCCGCCTCGTTCACCGCCGCCTGCGCAAGATCCAGACGCTTCACGGCCGGTGACATCCCGGCATTGAACAGCACGATTCGTTCGTGCAGCTCCCATTCGAGTTCTCTTCTCGCCTCAGGCTGAGACCGGGGAAAGAACAAATCCGTATCCACACCGGACGGCAACACGACAGCTCGATCCCTGGCCCACCACAACCTGCGCTTGAGCCGTTCACTCACGCAAATGATTCGCGCCGCCTTGAGCGCGGCACATTGGGACAACCAGCGTCTCACCATCGACCGGAGCCAAGGGTCGCTCGGAGCGGGGTTGAGATCGCTGCCGCGAAACGTGATCACAAGGGGCACCGTCGTAGCCAGGCTTGCAAAGAGCGCCGTCATAGTTCCGTACTGCGCATGCACGAGATCGGGCCGGAAGGAGGCGACGGCATCGCGCAGCCGCTGGGACTCTCGGCGCACCTGCGTCAAGTCCGTGCGAGACTCCAAACAGAACGTCTCACTGACCACACCGGCCTCTCGCACCGCCGCCACCTGTTTCTTCGCAAAAATCATGGCCGAACCGTCGGCCTCACCCGGAAACAGATACAACACGCGGATCACGCGGCTTGGCGCGCGGACGTCGGCCCTATTCTGCCGGTCAACTGCCGTTGCTATTCCTGACATATCCGCCAATCATCCTCGGGTCACTGCGCGCCGACTCCACCTGCAGGACCGACCCCAAACGTCTTGCGATAGACCCCCGATTGTTGCACAGCCTGGGCGAACACCTCATGCCCGGCGGCGTTCCAATGGTTGTCATCGGGAAACTCGAATCTCAGGTGACGCTGCCCGTAATCTGCCAGGAAGGCCGGCTGCATGTCGATCACCTCGAAACCTCTTTGCCTGGCCCGGTCCATCACATGTGTTCGCATCACGGCGAAATAGGTATCCGCGACAGACTTAAGACGGCTGATATCGTAGAGTTCAGGCCGAATCCCGTCAATGACCAGCGCGATGCGGGAGGGAGCAAGCCCGGACATCTCCGGCAGCCTCTGCAGGAATGCGTCTATCGCTCGGTCTGAGTCGTCCACTCGGGCAGGCGAGGCATCCGCCGCCGTATTCCCAACGAAGCGCTGGGTCCCGACCGTCGGCGCTCCAGGACGATAGGCGAATCGTTTCCAGACCTCTCGAACTTCCAGATTGACGTACAGGTACATCCCCAGAGCGGACCCGGCCAGAATATCCCGCCACCAGGGCACCGGCCGGTCCATTCGTATCAACTCCAGATTTCCGTCGGGCGAATCGGCGAAGTAGTGCAAGCCAGGCTCACGCTTGTACTTGCGGAGACTTTCATCGAAATCGTTGCCGACGATCACCACCGCTAAACCCGTCGGATGGAAGGTATCGCGCACATAGCGGGCATAGGCCAAATACTGGCTCAGGGAAGAGCCCGACGTCCCGAACCCGTACACGCGTCCGGCCGAACCAACGGCGTGGCCCAGCCGGGCCACTCCCGTTTGAGGAAACGGAACCATCACGGCCTCCACGAAACTATCCCCGATGACGGCCAACAGCGGTGTCTTCGCCGACGGATCGTAATCATGATCGTTCACAAATCCATAATTGTTGGTTCTGATGCGATTGACGATCGAGAAATTCCATCCCCTCGAATACACCGCCTCCCGATGAGCGGCGAGTCGATACACAGGGTTCTGCTCGTCCACTGAGAGGCCCCGCAGCCCCTCATTCACCGGAAGCCAGCGTAAGACGACCTCCAGCAGCAGCGCCAGTGCAAGCAGGGAGAGGAGCACCGACGCGACCGCCAGCAATCGCCGCCGCAAGCCCGATCGAACATCCGAAGTGCCCGTGAACGACGCGCGTCCGCCGCCTGGTGAATCCCGATGCATCATGAGCGTGACGCTCTTGTGTCAGAGGTGAAGATGACTCGACGACCCTTAGCTTATGACGGGCGCTCTGAAGGCTCGACGGCAAGACAGGGCCCGACAGGCTCGGAGGGGCTTTCACAAAGCCGGGGCATCACGCGGCGATAGAGGGCACTGCCGAGGAGCAGGCTGGTCAGCGCATACTGCAAGCTGATCGCCACGGCGATTCCAATCAGTCCCCCCATGAGGAACCCGAGACCTTTGACGACGAGTCCCACGGTACTTGCCGTCGCCTCAACCTTGGCCGGAATTCCCATTTCGCCTTCGGCATAAAACGCATTGACCAAGACGTAATTGATTCCCCCGCACAACAGCACACCCGCGCAGGCGAACAATGTCATCCGAAGGGTCGCGATCGCGTCGGCAGTCAGCCCCCCCTGTCCCGACTGTCCGCCGGCCCATGATCCGATACTCTGCCCAAGAATTACCACTGCCGACAGACCGGCGAGCGCCAGCGCACTGAGTCCTGCCATCCAAACCAGCCGTGCGCGACAGAGCCGTACAAATTCTCCCCAAGTCCCGGCCTGAGCCAGCTTCGCAAGGGTCGGCACAACCGGAGTGACCAACCCCTGATTGAATACCCGGACGACGGCTGCCAACACTCGCCAGGTCAATTCAAGAATAACCAGACTCCCGGAGGCGAGGAATGAGGTCAGAAAGCGATCCACCACGAATCCGGTCCGGACGTAGGCAGCACTCAACAACAGGGGGCGCATGCGAGTCCGCAATTCTCGAAAAAATTCGGCGCTGACGTCCGAGGAACCGCGCGACCATCCCCCTAACCCCTTCAACAGGAGCAATGCGGGAGCAGTACATATGAACACCTGAACCCAGGCCGCGAGCCTCACCCCGCCCTGCGATAAACCCACGACCAAGACACACCATCCCAGAATGGAGCAGAGCAGGAGCGAGATCGCCGTCCAGAGAAACTGGTTCCGCGCATGATACAGCGCGGAAAGCACCGTGAAACAGGCGACCCCCACGAGCCCCGCCAGTTGAATCCGCGCCAGATCGACGGTGAGTTGCAGACTGGCATCCGAAAACCCAGGGACCATCGCGGGAACGAGGTAGGGAGCCACGCCGCACGAGACCAGGGCCGCGGCGGCGAAGCACGAGCCGATCCCCAGGAACAGCGGCCAGGCCAAGAGCCGTCGTTCATGCTCCTGACGGGCGGACAGCAGCGGCACCAGTACGAACGACAGCGGTTCCATCACCACCGCCGAGAACAGCTGCAGAAATGTCGCCCCCGCATACAACGCGTCGGTGTCCGTCCCTGCTCCCAAGCGCACGACCGTATACCACTGAATGCCGAACGAGGAAAGCAGTTGCGCGGCGGTCAGCAGGGAGAGAAGAATCCCCTGGCGAACACCGTTCCACCCCATATGAAATGTCCCCCCTGCCAGGCCATCACGCATCGCGGGTTGTCAATCGGCGCAACAGGGGCCGATATCGCGCCTTTGCCAAGTTCATGTCAAGGCGCCGGCCGGCGGAACAGGACAGCTTCCGCGTTGACGTATCGCACCGGTCCCTCTTATGATCGGCTCCCATTGTGCTGCAGCCCGGCCCCCTCACATGGCGTGTGCTCCCACTGGTCATCGCCTGGACGTTGATCGAGTTCTTCCGTGCGTTCACGGCCTCAGCGGATAACACAGCGCCTTCCACTTCCACCCCCCACGATCTGGACCTGCGGCTCGAAACCACGACGTTTTTGCTCAACTTTGAAAAACAAGGTCTCGAAGACAACACATTCACCAACGGCCTGGGGCGGGATACGACCCTCATCGGCAATCTGCTGAATGTCTACCTGCGAAAGCGCCTCCTCTCTTCCGTGGAGCTGGACCTCGGCCTGTTCGCCAACATGCCGTTCGGCTATGACACGGAAGTCTCGCAAGTCCGGCCTATTATCCGCCTCCAATATACACCGACTGAGGAAGTGACCGCGTTGCTCGGCACACTCGCGGTACCGCACCGGGACTTTCACGACGCGGTCTTCGACAACGCCAACCGCTTTGTGCGGCCGATCGAACAGGGCGCACAGGTCGTGGTGAACTCACAGTATTACCGGCAGGATCTGTTTATCAACTGGGAGCAAGCATTCGGCGGCTCCGCCACCAATCGATATGATGTCGGTTATGCGGGACAACTAAGAGCCGGGCCCTTCCGCTTCAACGGCCAGGCCCATTGGGTCCATAACGGCCAAGCCCTGCTGAAATTGGATCGCTCGTTTAACACCGCCGACAACCTCGTGACGGCCATCGGGCCAGAACTCGTCTTCGAACCATCGCGCTATATTCCGGCGTTGGCCTGGTGGAATCAGCTGGGCATTCGTATGACCTATCTCACATCCTTCAACCAGCCCATGGCCAATAGTCCGGCCGTTCGTGGTCACGCCTCTGAATTGAACGTCTGGCTCGATCTCGCCGGATGGCGGCCATCCGTTTCCTTCTGGAGAGGAGGCCATTTCCTGAGCCAGCAGGGTGATCCGGAATACGCAGCAAGCAACTTCCCCGAATTCGGCCTGTCTAAAATGATCCCGCTAGGCGATTCCGCCTCGATTGAGTTCGGCGTGCAGGCACGACGGATCCGAGCCTTTTTCACCGAGGACGGCATCAATTACCAGAACCGAGACACGTTCAAGTGGGTCAACCAGCAGTATCTCGTCTTCAATTGGAATTGGGACACCGCCGACGGCCGATTGCTGAGAGATCTCTTCCCCGCGCAGAATGCGCCAGCCTCCACGGACCAGGCAACGGAGGCCACGCCTCGTTTCACGGCCAAGCTCGACACGCTGACCTATGTCTATAACATCGCCTACTCCGGCCTCGGGCAGATAGGCGGGCGGCCTGTGTCAAACAGCACCTTCGCCGGCCAATATGTCTCTCCGGTCCTCCGGTACAGCCCGTCGCCCAGATTGAACTTGAATATCGGCGTCTTCGCCGGTTTGCCGATCGGGGATACACAGAGGTTTCACACGGTCCAGCCGATCCTGTCCGCAGAGTACGAGTTCCTACCCGAGGTGTTGCTGATTGCGGGCACCCTCAAGCGTAACCACCCGTTCGTGGATGCGCTCTTCGACGACGCGTCCCTCTTTTCGCGCCCCATCGAACAGGGGTTCCAACTGCTGGTCAACCGGGAACATTACCAGCAGGATCTGTTCATCAACTGGAACCAGATCGAGACGTATCAAAAGCCGGAGCGATTTGATGTCGGGTATGCGGGGCGGGTGAGCGCGGGACTCTTCTCCTTTAACAGCCAGGTCTATTGGAACCACAGCGGCGGGGCGCAGTACTCGGAATTCCGCACGTTTCTCGGACCTGGTCTGCCGCGAGACCGGTCGGCATCGAACAATTTTCTGACGGCATTTGGACCGCAGTTTACGTTCCAGCCCAGCCGATATTGGTCCGCCTTATCGTGGTTTCGCGAGGTCGATGTGATGGCCCTCTACCTCAATAGTCAGAACGAGCCGACACAAAGCAGCTCGCCCATCGTCCGTGGACGTGGCTACCAACTGACGGCCGGCGTGAACCTGGAAGGGTGGCGGCCCTATGTCACCATTTGGCGCGGAGAGCATTTCGTCAATGAGCAAGGTGATCCCGCCTACTTTGCCGGCAACTTCACAGAGTTCGGACTCGTGAAAGACTTCTGGCTACCTGCCGGCTTCTCCTTGCGGATCGGCGGATTCGGACGGACCATGGACAACCGTGTGACCCACACCGAGTACGCACTGCTGAACTGGTCCTGGGATCAGTCGCCCTGGCGCGGGTTCTGTCTGCGGCCGACGCTGCTGCATCGGAACGAGTCATCCTGCAACCAGTTCTAAGACACACTTCTCTCTTGCCACCTCGCATCAAGCCCGTTATTGTAGCACTCAGCGAGCAGGCAGGGCCGTTCGTTCGTCCAGGTGGAGGATCTATGTTCCGCAGGCAGTTGGGTATCTTGGTGGGACTTGTCATACTGTGCGCCCCCGCGCTCGCCCATGCAGAAAACTATGTCGGGTTTGCTGTAGGACCGAACCTGGCCACCCTCGATACCACGGACGTCGGCAAACTCGATTTGCAGAACAACCTGGCCTTCGGCGGGAAGTTCGGTCATTACTTTGATGACCGCGGTTTCAATTGGTTCGGTCTCGAAGTGGACATGTACCGATCGGCTTCCAATGTCAAAGCACAGACCCTCCCGCGGCAAGGCACCAATCTCCTTCTCTCAGGACCCATTCCAGGTAGCGACTTCCTGGTCCATTCCCTCGCGTTTAATGCTTTGGTTCGCGTCACGGGCTATCAATACAAAGTCGAGCCCTATGCGGGGCTGGGTATCGGACTCAATATGGGAAATATCTCGGATGGGAACTTCAGACCGGAAGCGTCGTTTGCGCCGAGCTTCAATGTTTTGGCGGGCGTGAAATATTATCTCACCCCTAAAATCGCCCCGTTCATCGAATACAAGTATAACTTCGCCCATTTCACCTTCAGCCGCAGCAACGTTACGGCGGACTACCGCGCGAACCTCTTCATGTTCGGCGTTGCCTATCATTTCGGCCGGTAAGCCAGCCCACCGCGTGGTCTGGAATCCCTCTTGTCAGAAGAGTACTCTTGGGAGCCACGCATAGTCGTCGGTCCTTCCAATCGAACACATGAATCGAGCCCTGCAATCCTCCATGGCAGAGCCGGAGAGTGCGCTCTGTGATCGCATTCGTGAATTGATTTACAGGTACCAAACGCAAGCAGGTTAATGATCGCCATGACGAACAGCCGGCACGCCTGCTATCTTTCGGTGGATTTGGAGGACTACAAGCATGCCACGATGTTCGATATGGGACTCCGGCCGCTGACGAACCCGGAGCAAACGTGGAGAGGGGTCCATCGGATTTTGTCCGTGCTCCGCGGAACCGATAGCCATTCGAACATCACCTTGTTCACCACCGGCCAGATTGCGAGAGACCAGCCCGACCTCGTGCGGGAAATGACCAGGCTTGGTCACGAGATCGCTTGCCACAGCGATCAACATGAGAATGTGTTCACGCTGGATCGCACGGAGTTTCTGCACAACGTCCGTCGCGCCAGGACTGCTCTCGAAGATGCCTGCGGACAACGGGTCATCGGATTCAGGGCGCCGAACTTCTCCATCGACGAGCGCTCCCCCTGGGCCTACTCAACCCTGGCTGAGGCCGGATTTATCTACGACTCCAGCCTCGTTACGAGTACGCCTCGAAAGAATACCGGTGCCTACGATATCTGGGATTTCTCAGGAAGCCGGCTTTTCGAGTTCCCCATTTATCGACACAACGTGATCAATACGCATGGGATCCGGGTGATCGGCGGAACATATTTTCGCTTGCTCCCGCTGTCGACCATTGTCAGGTTGATGCACAAAGCCGTCGAGCTGGGGTATGTCCCGTTGATTTACCTGCACGCCGCGGATGCGGACAATCAACCCAGTCCGGTTAGTTGGAAAGAAATGAGCGGACTTTCCTACCTCTCGCGTAGTCGCTGGGTCGTCCGTCAGAAGCAATGGGCGCTGGGAACGGAGGCCGTTGCGGACAAGCTTCTCGCGCTGCTCAAGGTCTTTCCTCACCTGGGACCGATGCGGACAGCACTGCCGCTGAAAGGAACACCCTGAG
>JAHFEW010000030.1:0-2416 GCA_023248215.1 Nitrospira sp. | reverse complement strand
GAAGCGACTATCTTGGTTTTCGATGGGGCCGGTGAAGAGGTGTCCACGACGCTGGCCGTCGGCGCAGGAACCGACATACGCGTACTCAAGACGATCCCCTGGCCGCATTCACTCGGTCATTTTTACTCAGCCATGACGGGGTTTCTCGGGTTCACCATGCTGGACGGCGAGTACAAAATGATGGGGCTGGCCCCATACAACAGCCCGGATTATTTGACATTCATCCGTCAGAACATCCTGATCACCGACGCGCCCGGCTCCTATCGCTTGAATGATGATCTGCTCGACTATCACGCGGCCCTCAAAAGAAAATTCCACCCGTCGCTCCTGGATGCATTCGGCAGCCCCAGATTGAGCGATGAGGCTCCGTTCACCGAACGTCACCAGAAGATCGCCGGCAGCGCCCAAGCCGCATTCGAAGAGGTCGTCTTTGACTTGGCCTTGTGGGCGTTTCGGCAGGGCGGGAAACGTACCAATGTGGTGATCGCCGGAGGCTGTGGACTGAACTGCACCGCGAATGGGCGGTTGCTCCGTGAAGGGCCTTTCGAGCGGATGTACGTCCCGCCTGCGCCTCACGATGCCGGTTGCGCGGTAGGTGCGGCGCTGCTCGTCCATCATGAGCGGTTAGGGCAACCGAGACAATTCAAGATGACGCACGCCTTCTATGGCCCGGAATATGGAGAGAAAGAGATCGACCAAGCGCTTCGCGCACAGGGAATCGACGTAAAGCCGATCGCCGACGAAGAGATACTGCTCCGGCGCACGGTCGAGGCGCTCAGCTCAGGTCAAATCCTCGGATGGTTTCAAGGGCCCATGGAGTTCGGACCGCGCGCCTTAGGCGCCCGATCATTTTTGGCCGATCCGCGCAATGACTCGATACGCGACACCATCAATGTGAAGATCAAGAAACGGGAACTGTTTCGCCCCTTTGCACCGTCCGTCAAAGAAGAGGCGGCTGCGGAATATTTTGATATTTCCCAGCAGAGCCCGTTCATGAATCTCGCCGTGCCGGTCAGGGCCCATCAACGCGACCGGATTCCTGCCGTCACCCACATCGATGGGTCGGCCAGAATTCAAACGGTGAATCGAGCGGACAACCCGCGCTACTGGAATCTCCTCGATCGCTTCGAGAAAAAAACCGGCGTCCCCGTCCTTTTGAATACGTCCTTCAACCTACAGGAACCGATTGTCTGTACCCCTGAGCAAGCCCTGGCGACTTTTGTGCGGAGCGGCGTGGACGCCCTTGTGATAGGGAATTATTTTATCGATCGCTCCATGCTCCGAACATGAGACGCACACATTGGCTGCGGCACAGCTCTGATCGGCCCGGGCTGTCGCAGACCCTGTGGCCTTCTCTCGAACAAGCAGGTCCGGCAGGAACAGAGACAAGGAATCGCCTGATCGCCGTCGCAACAATTCAAGAAAACGGCATGCCTGGATCTCAATGGCCGGCCTTTGCTTTTGCCGAACAGAAGGCGTAGAGTCATAAACGGCTATCCCTCCACACTCCACTCTCAATTGCCCGCGGCCTGCCACCGCCGTCAATGTTCCGAAAGGCGGCCTCCCTTATGCTGACAGTCCAACAGGAAGTCAGGGAATGTTTGCGTGCCGCAGCGGTCATCTTTTCGCCTTCATTAGCTGATCCCCCTTTGGACCAAGTCGCCGCATAGGGACCACGCGGCAATCTAAGCCGTTCATCCGACAGCCGGGGCTCAGTCTTCAACTTCCTCAGATCGAATGTCCGGCCTCGCTGCGCGAATAACGCAACGCAGGGCGCAGACAGGCTGACCGGCGATGACCCGACAGAGACGATCATATGTGTCACAAGCTTTCGACCTGGTTGCCACCTGGAGGTGTTCCATGGCTTCAAGAACGTTCGTACAAGGCTCACTCTGGATACTCCTCGCCACTGGCTTCTGGGGCTGCGCCGGCGGGCCCGGGTCGGCTGTGACGTTGCCGAGCAGTGCTTTTTTTGAGACCGATTCGAAAGAACGAGAGGCGTTGCAGGTAGTGAGCCGAGCCCAAGAATCGCGTAGGGCGAATTGCCAGCAGAGCGCAACCTGCGAGGAGGTCAGCTATACCAGAGGGTTGGTGGCGTTGTTCGAGAACCGCGAGGATGCGATCAATGCCTTTCAAGAGCTGCGCACCACCATGCCATACGGCCGATATGCGGCGTCCAGCACACGTTGGCTCGCTCTTCTGCAAGGCGGTCAACCTGCCTCAGCCCGGCAAAGCCCGCTGTTCATTCAATTGAGACAGGAGATTCTTCATGGCCTGTTGGATCCGGACACGCTTGCCGCAAGTCGCCGCCTGAAAGAGCAAGAACGGCGGATCGCCGAGTTGCGGCCGTAACCTCTCCGCGCCGAAGCATTGAAAGAGAAGATTGCCAGCGAGGCTTATCCGCCGTCGTTCACGA
>JAHFEW010000164.1 GCA_023248215.1 Nitrospira sp. | reverse complement strand
TACCGTAAGTCGCTGATTCACGAGTGCGTCACAGGCCAGCGCCGGATCTCGGATGTCGATGTGAATCGGGCCAAAGCTGCACGATGAGCGCGAAAATGAAAATGAAATCCACCGCCACCCGCAAAGCGCAGGCCAGGTCGAAAGCCATTCGGGTTTCGTCGGCAAAACCGCTCTTGACCGATGTGCGCGCGCTGATCCTGGAAGCCCGGCAGCGGGTCGCGCAGACGGTGAATGCCGGACTGACGCTGCTCTACTGGCAGATCGGAGACCGCATCCGGCAGGACATCCTCAAGGACAAGCGCGCGGAGTATGGAGCGGAGATTGTCCAATCACTGACTGGACAATTGACGGCTGAGTTTGGCAGGGGATTCGCGGAGAAAAATCTCCGTCGAATGATGCAGTTTGCTGAGGTATTTCCAGATCCGCAAATTGTCGCAGCACTGCTGCGACAATTGGGGTGGACCCATTTCACCATGTTGATTCCGATTCAGGACAGGCTCAAGCGGGACTTCTATGCCGAAATGTGTCGCATGGAGCGATGGAGTACACGAACCTTGCGGCAGAAACTCGACAGCATGCTCTATGAACGCACCGCGTTGTCGAAAAAGCCCGATCTGCTTATCCGTCAGGAACTGGATGCCCTGCGGGAGAGCGATACGCTGACTCCCGATCTCGTCTTTCAGGACCCCTACGTGCTGGATTTTCTTGGGCTAAACGGCGTCTACAGTGAAAAGGATCTGGAATCCGCCCTACTGCGGGAGATCGAGCGCTTTCTGTTGGAACTGGGCACAGGCTTCGCCTTTGTCGAGCGGCAGAAGCGCATCACGCTGGACAGCGATGATTACTACATGGACTTGCTCTTTTTTCACCGACGGCTGCGGCGCTTGGTCGTGATCGAGCTGAAACTGGGGGACTTCAAACCCGCTGACAGCGGTCAGGTGGAGTTGTATCTGCGCTGGCTGGATCGCCACGAGCGGCAGCCGGGCGAGGAACCACCGCTGGCCATCATTCTCTGCGCCGGCAAAAAACGGGAAACGGTGGAGTATCTCGACCTGGGCCGTAGCGGCATCCATGTTGCGGAATACCTGACTGAACTCCCGCCTCGTGAGTTGCTGCGCGAGCGATTTCACCGCGCCATTGCGCGTACCCGTGCCCGCCTGGAGAACCCCAAAGAGGAACTCTGATGCCACGCAGGAGAGCGTCCGAGCTGTCTTTTCAGCAGCACATCGCGGATTACCTGGTCCGCGAGCACCAGTATGGCGTGCTGGAGCAGTCCGACATTACGGACACCGAGCATTGCATCGCCGAAGACGACCTCTGGGCCTTCATCAAATCCACTCAGGCCGACCAGCTCAAGAAGTTGGAAGATGATTACGGCACGGACGCGAGGGATGAGATATTCAAGGCACTTCGCAAGGAATTGGAGCACACGCCGCTTTGGATGTTGCTGCGCCACGGCCTCAAGGTGCGTGGGCTGGAGTTCCGGCTCTTCTATCCCAAGCCACGCTCGACCGAAAGCGCGGCCACCAAGAAACACGGTGAGAACCGCATCACCTTCCGCCCGCATTTCTATTTCGGGGAAACGAATCAAGAAATTGATTTCGTGTTCTTCCTCAACGGCCTGCCCATCGTGGACTTGGAGTTAAAACACGAAGCCAATCAAAACGTGCATGACGCTGTTGCGCAGTTCGCCAAGCGCGACCATGCGCGCAAGATTTTCCAGCACCCATTCCTGTACCTCGCCGCAGATACCAGCGACGTGATGGCCGCCACTGACCCGCGCCGGGAAGAGAATTTCCGCTGGCACAATACGGGCCTGACCAACAAGCCGACGAATCCCAATGAATACCCAGTCGAGTTTCTTTACCGAGAAGTTCTCTCCAAAGAGCAGTTGCTAGAGGCGCTCTCGTTCTTCCTTGTCCGTGTGCCTATGCGCGAGGAGGAGGAGGACAAGACCGAGCGACCGGCGTTCACCTTGTTCCCCCGCTACCACCAAAGCCGTTTGGTGCGACGGGTAGCCGAGGACATCACGGCCCACTTTGCCGCCAAGGGCGACATCGGGAAAAAGTATCTGGCCGACCACTCCGCCGGCAGCGGGAAGACGCTCTCCATCTGCTGGCTCGCCGACCGTCTGCATAGCCTCTACAAGCCTGGCACGAATGAAAAGCTTGTGGACATCACGTTCATTCTTACCGACCGCAAATCGCTCGACACCAACATCCGGGAAGACATCGCGAATTTTACGCACCTGAAAAATGTGGTGGGCATCGCCAAGAAATCCGACGACCTGCCGAGCTTCCTCAAGGACCGCAAGCCGATCATCGTCACCACGCAGCAGAAATTCGCCTGGGTGCTCAAGGAGATTCAACACAATCCTGAGTTAAAGAAGCTGCGTGTGGCTTTTCTCATTGATGAAGCCCATCGCTCACAGGAAGGTCAAATGGGTGCGGCCATTCGCCTGCCGTTCCGCAAGGCGGATGAAGCCGACACTGAAACGGAAGAACAAGATCCGGAAGAGCAGCTCGCCAAAGTTATCCGCGAGCGTGACCTGAATCAGTTGTTTGTCGCCTTTACCGCCACGCCTGCGCCTGCCACGGTCTCCCTATTTGGCAAACCATTCGACACATACAGCGAGGCAGAGGCTATCGCCGAGGGCTACATCGTTGACGTGGCGGCCAGCATCATTTCCTATAAAACGCTCTACAACCTGCATTGCCATTTTGTTCCTCAGTCGGACGAGAAGGGGAAAGTCTATCCCAAGGGTGTCGTGGCCAAGGCGCTGATGAACGTGGCGTTTCAGGATGACGGCCTGATTCAATACAAGGCCGAGGTGATGCTGCGCATCTTCGAGAAGAGCGTAATGCCGCTTATCGAAGGCCGCGCCAAGGCGATGATCGTCACCAGCTCCCGCGTGGCCGGCGTGCGCTATTTCAATATCATCAAGGAAAAGCTTAAAGAGCGCGGCGCGAAATACAAAGTCCTCTACGCCTTCTCAGATTTCACACACCCAGAAACCAATGCGGAAATCCACGAGCACGCTGTCAACGAACTCAAGGACGGCGAGTTGATCGAGGAACGGTTCGAGGGGGAAGACTACCGGATGATGGTGGTGGCCAATAAATTCCAAACCGGCTTCGACCAGCCCTTGCTCGCCGGCATGTTCCTCGACAAGCCCGTCATGGACCGCAACGCCGTGCAAACACTGTCGCGCCTGAATCGCTGTCACGAAGGCAAAAAAGACGTGGTGATCGTAGACTTTACCAATAACGCGGCGGCCATTCTCAAGGCGTTTCAGAAATACCGCAAAGGCACACCGTTTGAACCAGACGAACCGGACAAAGACCTTTGCCCCAAGCTCTATGCTGACATTTTGGTGGCGGGTGTGTTCGCACAGAAGGATGCCAACGATTTTGTGAAGCTGGTCGCTACGGGCACAGACGCGCAAGTACAGTTTTCCATCAGCGCGCTACGCACCCGCTTCCAGGCGAAGGTTGCGGATACCGAGGTGCGCAAGTCGTTTGTTTATCTGCTGGCCCGCTACGTAAAGGCGTTCCATTTCCTCACCTGTTTTTTCACGTATGCGCCGGAGTTGAAGGTCTTTGCCGCGTTCGCCGAATACGTTGGCCCGCAACTTATCAAGATTGGCAGCGTGTCTGATTTGATGAAGCAAATTCGCCAGACTGAAGTCATAAAAGCGGCGGTCGAGTATCAAGGCGTCAGGACCAGCGCCGGGCCGGTGAAACTACAGCCAGGCAAAGGCAAGAAAGGCATTGGCCCACCATCCCGAAAGGTTTCTGTACAGGACGTGATCGACGAGATTCGTGCCAAATTCGACATTACGGACGAGGAAGCCCTCTATATCAAACAGGTCACGGAGGAGAAGGCCGCTGATCCAAACATCCACAGTGTTGTCCTCGATAACAGAGACAACCTGGCTTTTCTCGAAGGTCCTTACCGCGAACAAGTCGATGGCGAGATTCAACAGTCCTATGACGAGCGCGGGCGTTATGAGGAATTGGCTGATCCCAAATACACGGACACAGGCGGCATTTTCGATATCATGGCTGTGACAGTGATTCATACGCACTTGTCATCCGCTGCATGAATCTATGAGTAAGCCAATAAACCAAATCCCTAAGCATGACCGACCCAGGGAAAAGCTCGTCGCAAAGGGGGCGGGTGCTCTCAACGATCAAGAGCTGCTGGCCGTTCTGTTAGGCAAAGGCACAGCCCGAATGGATGTGATGACTCTTGCGGCCAACTTAGTTCGGATCATAGACGCGAAAGGGCTGCGCCTTTGCGCCGATGACTTGATGGCATTTGACGGTATCGGCGAAGCAAAAGCCACGTTGGTGCTTGCCGCCATCGAGTTTGCTCGTCGGCGCATCAAGCCAGAGGGCTCGAAGATTGGTACGCCGGCGGATGTCCTTCCTTTGCTTCAGCATTTTGCAGACCGTAAGCAAGAGCATTTTCTGTCTGTCACAATCAATGGGGCCAACGAAGTTCTCAATGTACGGGTCGTGTCCATTGGGTTAATTGACCGCAGTCCAGTACATCCTCGTGAAGTCTTTGCTGATGCGCTGACAGATCGCGCTTCTGGCATCATTGTGGCTCACAACCACCCGTCGGGAAGTCTCGATCCCTCACTGTCTGATATAGATGCCACCATGCAGATCAAGCAAGCTGGGGAGATTGTTGGTATCGAACTTCTCGACCACATTATCTTTAATCGGAAGGGCTATTTCAGTTTCCTGGAGGCCGGACGCCTCTAGGTCAAACTAAGAGTTACTAGCAGAGAGAATTTATGTTGACCCAAACCGAAGCTGATGCGCTCATCGCCATGTAAAAGAGTTTTTCAAGTCCCGCTACGATCTCTCTGCCGGCCTGAGCCGATCAAACACCTGACCCTGTTTTTGGTCGAATCACATGAGGCTGCGGCGGGTGAGCCTGGTTGGTGATGCTGCGGGGTTCGTCGTCAGCCGATAGGATGCTACCGGCTGACGATCCAGTGAATTTCTTAC
>JAHFEW010000088.1 GCA_023248215.1 Nitrospira sp. | reverse complement strand
TTCAGGCGCATCGCCACACGCTACGAGAAGCTGTCGCAGAACTTCATGTCTATGCTCAGTCTGGCTTGTGCCTGTATCTGGCTGGCATGATCGCCAGAACTCAATTGTGAACAGACCCTAGTCTCCGTCCTTTCGTCGGTCCTCTAAAATAATCGGTGTGCGATCTCGGCGGGAGCGACTCCGTCCAGGTTTAGGAGGACGAGGTGCGCATCGCTCAGTTGGGATTCCGGATAGGTGGTGGCGACAGCGAGGACGCGTATGCCGGCCTTCAAGCCTGGCCAGAACGCCTGCGCGAGTATCTTCGATCACAAGGCACTCGCAGGCTCTGAGCAGCGGCGGTCTTGGGAGGCGCGCGTTCAATTGTCTGAGGGCGAAGTCGTAGATTGCCGGATCTGGTTTTCCGACGGGGCACTCGTCTGCGGAGACAATCAATTCGAATGCCCGTTCGATGGCGCTATGGGCTAGGGCGGAAAGAGTTTGTTCTCGCCGGCCGCCGGCCGCGACTGCCAACCGATATGGTCCTGCCGCTTGCTGAATGAAATCGATCACCCAGGGGAACAGCGCCGGTTTGTGCAAGGCGGTATAGTCACGGAATAACGTAGCTTTCCGCTCGATGATCCTCGCGTGGAGCATGGCGTCGCAGGCCACTCCCGCTTCAGTAGCAGCGCGGCGGTGCAGGTCCGTTCGTCCATGCCAAGGTAGGTTCCGTAGTAGTCCTCCCTGCTCAACACGAGCCCCTGTTCTGCCAATGCCCGCTGAAAGCAATGCAGATGCGGTGTTTCATCGTCGGCGATGACGCCGTTAAAATTAAAAATGATTGCGCGCAGTGGGGCCTCCTCTGAGCCGTCTATACGGGACATGGGCGCCACTGTAGCCGAGCGCGACGCTTCGAACAAGCGGAACTGCTTGTTCGGCTGAGTGCCCTACGGTATGCTGCGTGACGATCACGCACGGGTGCTCGATCCAAACCACATCCGGACCCCCTCACACGATGAGTGACTACGCAGTTCTTGGCGATCTCCTGGTGATCTATACGGTGTCCACGGTTGTGGTCTTCGTCTTTCATCAGTTCCGCTTACCGTCGATCGCTGGCTTTCTGGTGGCGGGCGCCCTCATCGGTCCGCATGGGCTCCACCTGATTCCGGATGTGTCTCAGGTGCAAGTGCTGGCCGAGATCGGAATTGTGCTCCTCCTCTTCACGATCGGGATTGAATTTTCATTGGCGCATTTTGCGTCCGCTCGCCGCATTCTCACGGTGGCCGCCCCAGTGCAGACCGGGGGCGTCCTGATCTTGGCGATGCTGGGGGCTCTGTTAGTGGGCCTGTCGTATCAACAGGGAATCTTCTGGGGTTTTCTCCTCTCATTAAGTAGTACGGCCATCGTCCTGAAAGCGCTCTCCGAACAGGGCGATAGCGATTCGTTTCATGGCCGCGCCACGGTCGCGATTCTGATCTTCCAGGATCTCGCAGTCGTGCCGATGATGCTCGTCACGCCGATTTTGGCCACCCCGAGCGGAAGCGCGATGGGGACGGTTCTGATGACATTGTTCAAGGCGGCGATCGTCGTCGGGTTGATTGTCACGGCGGCCTGGTATCTGGTGCCGGTATTGTTGCGTCACATTGTCCGGAGCCGCAGCCGGGAGCTCTTCTTGCTGTCGATCATCGTGCTCTGCCTTGGCATTGCCTGGTTGACCTCGCTGGGCGGACTGTCGCTGGCCCTCGGCGCGTTTATCGCTGGTCTGGTCATTTCTGAATCTGAATATAGTCACCAGGCACTTGCGGAGGTCCTGCCGTTCCGCGACAGTTTTAACAGCCTGTTTTTTGTATCCATTGGGATCTTGATGGACCTGCGCGTGGTGTTGGACCATCCGTTCATTGTCCTGGGGTTGTTACTGGCGGTGATTGTTGGAAAGCTGGTGGCCGGAGCCGGAGCGATGACCGCGGCGGGGGCTCCGCCGAGGTCGGCGGTCCTGGTCGGGGTGGCGCTGGCGCAGGTAGGTGAATTCAGCTTTATCCTGGCGCAGCAAGGGCAGGACGCGGGGTTGTTGACCGGGGATTTTTATCAGTTATTTCTAGCGACGTCGGTCTTGACGATGGTGGTGACCCCCTTCTTAATGCAGTGGTCGCCTCACTTAGGGCGGCGGATCGAAGCGATGCAACGGGTGCGGCGCTGGCTGCCGACCCGCACGGCTGCGCGTGTCGAGCAGCTGGAAGGGCCGCAGGTCCGGATCAAGGACCATGTGATTATTGTGGGGTATGGGCTCAACGGTCGAAACCTTGCCCGTGTGCTGAGCGAAACGGAGATCCCGCACGTGGTTCTCGATTTGGATGGCGACACGGTGCGCCGCGAGTCGCGCCATGGCGTGCCCATTTACTATGGCGACGGCTCGAATGCCAACGTCCTGCGGCACATGAGAATCGAAGCCGCCAAAGTGCTGGTCGTGGCGGTATCCGATCCCTTCACGGCCAGGCGGACGGTGAAGGTCGCGAAGGGATTGAACCCGACATTGCACATTGTGGTGCGGACGCGCTATTTGCGTGAATTGGAAGAGCTGCACCAGTTGGGCGCGGACGACGTGGTGCCGGAGGAGTTTGAGACGTCGATTGAAATCTTCGCGCTGGTACTGCGGACCTACAGTTTGCCGCAGGAATTCGTGGCGCGGAAAGCCGAGCAAATCCGGCGGGAGGGCTATGCCTTGCTGCGTCGCAGCGAGATGCCTGAACTGGCCCATCATCTCCGTGGGGGCACCTTGACCGATGTCGAGGTGGAAACCTGCCGGATCGACGACGAGGCTCCGGCGGTAGGAAAGTCACTGGCGGAACTCTCGGTTCGTCCGCGGACCGGCGCCTCTATCATCGCCTGGACCCGCAGCCAGGTGACCCAGTCGAATCCGTCTGAAACAGTGCGCCTGCAATCGGGCGACGTGCTCACACTCCTCGGCTCTCGCGATCAGATTCGACGGGCGATGGCTCTTCTGAATGAGCCACATAACGGTACCAGCCAGCAGGCCAGCTGACACAGCGGTCAGTTAACTTCTCCAACGAAGCGTGACGCGGCCCTTGAGGGGATGGTCCAATGGCTGCCCGCTTTGGACGGAGGCCAGGTGGGCGGCTTTGAGTTTGTAATACCACTTGATCGGCGTATCGGCGTCATCGATCAGCATGAGGGGCGGTTTATAGCGCAAGCCGATGGCCTGTCGCTCCATTGCTTGCTTGTCCTGTTTCATAAAGATATTGCCGAAGTACCGGAACAGCGTCTTGGAGAACGGCAGCCACCGCAGCGCATTCCACGCGGCGCAGAAATCGATCCGACATTGTTGTTCGCCGATCGAGGTGACGATCACGCGCGTGGAGACGAACATCGAGCCGCACTGGACGAACTCGAAACGTTGATTGGGGAGTGCGAAATCGATGGTCGTCGTCAGTGGACCACCGTAGAAGAGATTCAGCAACTTGTAGGGTCCGCTGTTTTTGGAGGGCGCATGGGGGACCATGCGAAACCCGTTCGGGATCGGCTCAAAGGTTTTGACCTTGTCGTGCATGCTGGCCTTGGTGCGCCACCAGGAACTCTGGTGGACGAAGGGGCCATGGGCCGGATCCATGAGACCGACGATGGCGTCGTCGCTGGTGCAGTCCAAAATCGTCGAGATCTGGATCATGCGATAGGGTTCGGAGGGCAACGGGAGGCGCGGGAGTTCCGGAACGGGCTGGGCCGGTAGTTGCGGGTCGGGGAGAAATACCCAGACGTAGCCGTCTCGATCCTGGCAGGGGTACGAGGTAATGCCGATCTTGTCGGGTTGCAGCGGAGAGCCCTCGATCAGCGCCGGAATGTGGCGACAGCGGCCGCCCGTATCGAATTGCCAGCCATGGTAGGCGCACTCGACGCGGTCTCCATCAAAATGTCCGAAGGAGAGCGGCATCCCGCGATGGGGGCAAATATCGCGCATGGCCGCCACCTGTCCCTGGCGGTCGCGGCAGACAAGAATCGGCCGTCCCAGCATCACCTGCGATTGCATCTGTCCGACCGCCAGCGACGTGCTCGTGGTGGCCGGATACCAGAATCCCAGCAGGGGGGCACTCTTCATGGGCTTGAGTTCGGTGATAAGGTCCGTGTTCATAAGTGAGGAGTTCAACACACGATGCGCCGAGGAGACGGCATGTATGTAACAACGGGACTATAACGGCGGGCCTGCAGCAGGTCAAGCAACCGACGACGCAGCGCGAAGCCCGCAGTTCGGAGTTGCGGTGGGGGAAGCCCCATGGATGGCCCCGAGTTTCTTGACAAGAAAAAGAAGCGGAGACTATAGTTTCTTTCGATGCTTCATGAGGCGATGTTCGTACTCCGAAACGTGAGGTAACCGATGATCACTGCACAAATTGAGCCCACGGCTGCGCTAGCGGAGCTCCGCGAGTCGAAACCTGATCGTGTCACGATCGTCCTCCTGAGTGGCGATCTGGATAAGGCCATGGCCGCCTTCATTATCGCCACCGGGGCCGCTGCCATGGGGATGCAGGTGACGGTCTTCTTTACGTTCTGGGGATTGAACACGATTCGGAAAAAAGGGGCGAGGAGTTCGGCCACGGACTTGTTGCGCCGTATGTTCGGCTTCCTCAATAAGGGTGGAGCCGATACGCTCCCGTTGTCTCGTTTCCACTTCTGGGGATTGGGTACGAAGATGATGCAGGTGGTGATGAAACAGAATCGCATGCCGGGCGTGCCGGAATTGATGGACATGGCGCTGGACCTCGGTGTTCGCTTCATCGCCTGCACCACGACGATGGGTTTGATGGGCATTACAAAGGACACGCTGATCGATGGGATCGATCAGTTCGCCGGTGTGACCACCTACTTGGCAGAAGCCAAGCAGGGCAGTGTCAATCTGTTCATATAAGAGACGGGCTGAGGGAGCTCCATGATGCAGGCTGATGTGAAACTCGATACGCTTGGGTATTTCTGCCCGATGCCGATTATTCTGACCTCGAAGAAGATCAAGGAGCTCACGACCGGTCAAGTGCTGGAAGTCGTGTCGGACGATGAAGGCATCAAGAAGGACATGCCCGCCTGGTGTCAGACCACCGGCCATGAAATGGTGGGCATGGAAGAGGAGCAGAGTTCTTCCAAACGGATCTACAAGGCCTTTGTTAAAAAAACCAAGTAGCCATCGGTGACAGGCGCGCGGATGCGAGGCTGTCATGCTAAACAAAGCCGGAGGGCATGATCACCAGCCTCCGGCTTTTTTCTTGCCTCAGACTCCCTCAGGGATGGCGGTATGCCGGGTGCGAGTGGGAGCGGAACGGGGAGTGCGGTGAATCAAGTCGTCGAATGTGTGCCGAACTTCAGTGAGGGCCGGAATCCCGACATCGTCCGGGCTGTCGTCGACATAGTCCGTTCGGTGCCTGGGGTGGCCTTGTTGGATGAGACGATGGACCCCGATCACCATCGCGCGGTCGTGACGTTTGCCGGTCGACCCTATGCCGTGGCCGAAGTGGCTTTCCAGATGGCGCGGGTGGCATCCCAGTTGATCGATCTGCGCAATCATCATGGCGAGCATCCGCGCGTCGGTGCGACGGATGTCATGCCCTTTGTGCCCATCCGCGGCGTCAGTATGCAGGATTGTGTGCAGCTGGCTCGAATGGTTGGCCAGCGTATCGGAAACGAACTGAAGATCCCGGTGTTTCTTTACGAGCAGGCGGCGTCCCGGCCCGAGCGGAAGAACCTCGAGTGGATTCGACAGGGCGGCCTGAAAGGGCTGGCGGCTAGGATGGAGACCGACCCGGCATGGGTGCCGGACTTCGGGCCGAAGCACCTGCACCAGACGGCGGGGGCCACGGTCGTGGGGGCGCGGTGGCCGCTCATCGCCTTTAACGTGAACCTGAAGAGCCGCGATCTGTCGGTCGCCACCGCCATTGCCAAGGTCGTTCGACAGTCGAGCGGGGGCCTCCCCTTCGTCAAAGCGATCGGGGTTGAACTAAAGAGTCTGGGCCTCGTGCAAGTGTCAATGAACCTCACGAACCATGAGGAGACGCCGCTGCATGTCGCGTTTGCCGCAGTGCAGCGGGAGGCAGAGGCACGTGGAGTGGAAGTGGCGGGGACGGAGATCATTGGGTTGGTTCCCGAGCAGGCGCTCATCGAGACGGCTCAACAGGCGCTTCGCCTGGACCGATTTGACGGTCGGCAGGTCCTCGAAGCGCGATTGGACAGTTCCGAGTCGCAAGAGGCGTTCGGGCGGTTGTCGGCGTCGCAACCGCTGAGGGAGAAATCGCCGCTACCGGCGAGGGCCGGGGCGGTCGATGGGATCACGGCAGAGATCCAGGGCCTGACAGGGGGAAGTGTGGGCGCCCTCTCGGCAGCATTCGCAGCCTCCTTGGGCATCATGGTGGCCAAGCTGAATCGGGCACGGACGGTCGAAACACGGCTATCTGAGGTTCGAACGCGTCTCCATGAGTTGGTGAAGATCGATCGCAATGCCTATGCGCAGGTGCTCCAGGCGAGCAAGCTTCCGCTCAACCACCCAGATCGCGCGCTTCAGTTCTCGGCGAGTTTGTTGGCGGCGACAGAAACGCCGCTGGAAATTGTGAAGCTCTCCTGCGAGATCATTCCGCTTCTGCGTGGACTGTTGGGGTCGGCGAAACCGGAGGTCCAGCCCGATCTCAGCATGGGAATGCGTCTCGCGGATGCGGTCATCGATGGATGCCTTGGGATGGTCGCTGAGAACATGAAAGTCAAACCAAATCAGCAGCTTATTGCGTCGATTCGTGATCGATTCTCGGCTGCAGAACAAATGCTTGTGGATGCGAAATCGCTATGCTACACTCCGCCCTTCGATTCGTGGCCGCAAAAAATGTTGAATATTCTGAAACTTCGGTGAAAGAGGGTCGAAGGTAGCTGACGATGGAAATTAAGGTCTTTAACAACAACGTCGAAAAAGCCCTGAAGGTCGCCAAGAAAAAATTGGCGGGCGAAGGATTGTTCCGCGAACTGAAGCGCCGCCGGTATTACGAAAAGCCGAGTGTCCGGAAAAAGGCGAAAGAGCGAGAGGCGCAGCGTCGCCGGCAGAAGTGGCTTGCGAAGAGACGCTCCGACTAGTCGTCAGGCTTCCATTCCCTCCGCAGACCATTTCGATCATCTCCTGTCCACTCCCTTTCCCGGCAGATCTATGCAGGCGAAAGATATCCACGCCGTCATCAGAACGGTGAAGCGAGAAATCGCTCGCTGGCCTGAGCCGGTCGTCGGTGTCGTGGCCAGACAGTCCGGCCGTGATCCTTTCCTCGTATTGATCTCCTGCCTCCTGAGCTTGAGAACCAAAGACAAGACGACCGCCGAAGCCAGCGAGCGGCTCTTTGCCTTGGCCTCGACCGCAGTCACGATGCAGGAGCTGACAACGTCGGCCATTGAACAAGCCATCTACCCCGTCGGTTTCTACCGGACCAAGGCGAAACAAATTCAGCAGATCTGCACCCAACTCCTCGAACGATACGAAGGCCTGGTACCAGACAGGATCGACGAGTTGCTGACGTTGCCTGGAGTGGGAAGAAAGACGGCGAACCTAGTGGTGACGGTCGGTTATGAGAAGCCGGGGATTTGCGTCGACATTCATGTGCACCGGATCAGTAACCGGTGGGGCTATGTGAAGACCAAGAATCCCGACGAGACTGAACAGGCGCTCCGCAACAAACTTCCCCGCGAGTATTGGATCACCTTCAATGACCTGCTTGTGCCTTTCGGGCAGAATCTTTGCCAACCAGTCTCACCCTTCTGCAGCCGATGTAAGATCGCAAGGTACTGTGATCGAGTCGGCGTCTTGCGCTCGCGCTGAGACGCATCCCGCGCATCGAAATATTCACCTCACCTACCATTGCGTGCTCGATCGGCTATGTTGTCTGATTCCTGTGTGGCCAGCATAACGAGCCGCTTGCTGGCAACTCTTTCGTTCGTCACGTATCATGAAGTCATGGCAAAGGTCTTCTAGCTCCCGTTTCCAATCAAGGAGGCGTGCATGTCTACGCAATTTCTGTTCAGGAAGGCATTCGTCTGTTCGCTGGCCCTGATGGTGGTGGCATTCCTCGTGAGTCCGATGACGCTGCAGGCGGCGGATACGCCGGGTAGCGGGAAGGTCAAAGTGCTGTACCACGTGGATGGGAAGGACCCGGAGGTCGCCAAGTATGCGCTGGCGCTGATCAATAAGCACATTGAAGCAGAGGGAGGACCGGACAAGATCGATGTCGAGCTGGTGGTGCACGGTCCGGCGCTGGAATTATTCGAGAAAGACAAGATGGATGCTGAGATGGCGAAACGGTTCGAGCAGATTATCGAGAAGGGTGTGAAGGCCGAAATGTGCCAGGTGTCGATGAAGTTATATAACAAGACGCTCGACAATCTCGTGAAAGGCTTTGTGGCAACCCTGCACCCGGTGGCGGTCAAACGTATCGCGGATCTTCAGCAGCAGGGCTACATCTACATCAAGCCGTGAAGGGGAGGATGTCGCTATGCGCTCCATCGGCCGCGGCCTTCTTGGACTGATCATATTTCTGCTCATGTCGTTGGGGGACGGCGTGGGTGTGGGCTACAGCGCACAGGTCTTACCTTCGGCACCTGAATTTGAGCTGGTGACGTCGGCTGGTGACGCAGTCAGTAATGCCACTCTGCGCGGCCGACCCACTTTGCTGATCTTCTGGGCGCCCTGGTGCAACGTCTGTCAGAAGGAGTTGCCGGAGATCGCGAATTTTTATCGCCAAGACAGGCCGGAACAACTGCGTGTCCTGTCGATCGGGTTCGCCGACCTCCGGTCGAATGTTGAGGCCTTCGTCAAAGCTCGTCCCGAGGTGTTTGTGTTTCCGACTGCGTATGACGAGGATCGGTGGGTGGCCCAAGCGTTCAAGGTGCGCGCCACCCCGACATATGTGGTGCTGGATGTGCAGGGCCGCATCGCGGTGACGCACCTAGGGACTGGTCTCCTGCAGAATGACCAGTTCCGAACTTTTCTGTCGGGTCTGAATCTGTCGGGTCTGAATAGGTCGTGACGGCGGGGTGGGGAGGGGCGCAGCTCCTCTCCGCCGGCTGGACTGTTCCCGCTGTGCCTCGGTCGCTCCTTGCCGTGCGCTAAATAAATAGTTTCGTTTCCGCTTGCGCGGTCAGCGAGAGAATGGAGGGGAGACCGAGGACTTCGTCCACGTTTCGTTCAACCGCGCCTGCCTCCACGCCCATATATTCTAGGCCCGCACTGCAGGCGATGAGGCGAAACTGTCCGACGAGACGGGCTTCGTGAAACATTTCGGAGATCGTCGGGACCTTCTTTTCCTTCAAGAGACGGGCGACCTGCTCTGCGGAGGCGGCGTATTCCGGCGGGAAATCGATGATGTCGATCTTGCCCTCGGCCAGCTTCTTGATCGTCCAAAACAGCAACACCACGATGACATCCTTGCCCATCGCGGCGGCCGTCAACCCCAGTGTGGCGACCTGATGCAGTTTGTCGTAGGTGGCGTTGTGCGCGAAGATGACGAATTTGGGCTTGTCTGACATGCGGGCTACTTGACCTTCTGCCTGGTTTTGACACTGTTTACAAAGTCGGTGATCGCCGTATCCACTTCAGCGGGAGTCATGGCGCGGTCGTGCATCTCGCTCTCGTCGAGCAGGTAGCGTTCCCCCTCCTTTTCTTGCCGCACCACCACCGAATTCTCCGGAGTGACTTCCACCCGCATGAACCATTCTTTGTTGCCCTTGGTGATGACCACCTCTTTGCCGAGCCCGATCTTGGTGATGTCGATCTGGAGCTCCAACTCCGTGGTGGAGGGGGCGGCATCGGTAGCTTGGGCCGTACGATCGCCCAGATCGAGGGTGACAAGGGAGAGAACCATTCCAAAGACGGCGATGGGGTAGCCCGTTGAGAGGACAGTCTTCAGGATGGCGCTGCTGGTTCGCTGCGGCAGCATAGGGCAGAATTATAGCCTGTGGGCGCAGGGAACGTAAACCCGTCCCCCCGTGACACTCTTTCCGCCGCGCGAAGCCCCATGCTAGGATGCGCCGGTGATAAGTGATTTCCTGACCCAGCTCGAGTCATACGTGCCGGCCAATGTCTTGATTTGGTTCGCCCTGTCTTCCGTGTTCATGTTCGTGGGGACTCTGGTGGCAATTCCAATCATTCTGATGCGGTTGCCGGCAGACTATTTCGATATTCGTATTCCGCGCCCCTGGATGGAGAACCACCATCCGGTCCTTCGCGTCATCGGGCACCTCGTCAAGAACTTAGTGGGGGCGATTTTTCTCTTCGCGGGGCTTCTCATGCTGTTCCTACCGGGGCAGGGGGTGTTGACGATGTTGATCGGGCTCTCGTTGGTCGAGTTTCCCGGCAAGCGGCGTCTGGAAGCCAAGATCGTGGGACAGTCGACCGTCCTCAGCACGATCAATGCCATGCGGGCCAAGTTCAACAAACCACCGCTCATTATCGCGCCGGAAAAGTAGCAGGCCTCTGATTCTGTCCGAAGTGGGGCGACAGGTTCCCATTTTTCATTTGTACGTTTGTCTTTGCCTATGCCCACTCTCTATCTGATTGACGGCAGCGCCTACATCTATCGGGCGTTCTTTGCCTTGCCGCCTCTGTCTAATTCCAAGGGCCTGCAGACGAACGCCGTGTACGGCTTTACGACCATGATGCTGAAGGTCCTGCGGGACCATCGGCCGGACTATGTCGCGGTGGTCTTCGACGAGAAGGGCCCGACCCATCGCCATGAGGCCTTCAAGGAATACAAGGCGCAACGGCCTCCGATGCCGCAAGGTATGAGCGCACAGATTCCTTACATCCACCGCGTGGTGGAGGCTTTGGCGCTGCCCGTCATCAGGCAGGCGGGGTACGAAGCCGACGACCTGATCGGCACCCTGGCGCGGAAGGCGGAAGCCGAGGGTCTCGATGTGGCGATCGTCACCAGCGACAAAGACATGTTCCAACTCCTCACCCCCAAGACACGTATTTATGATCCGGTGAAGGACAAATGGTTCGGCGAAGCAGATTCGCAGGCCCGGTTCGGCGTCGAGCCGGCGCGGGTCGTGGAGGTGATGGGCCTCATGGGCGATACCAGCGACAATATTCCCGGCGTCAAAGGGATCGGTGAGAAGACGGCGGTGAAACTGATCACGCAGTTCGGCACGATCGAGGAACTGCTGAACCGGGTCGAGGAAGTGACACCGACCAAAACCAAGATCCTCTTGCTGGAGCAGGGTGAAAACGCGCGCATGAGCAAACATCTCGCGACGATCCAGCTGGATTGTCCGGTCGAGTTCGCGTCGGCCCAGTTCCAGGCGAAAACGCCGCACAACGAGACGCTGGTGGGTTTATTGCGCGAACTGGAGTTCATGGCGTTGGCCAAGGCGTTCCAGGGCGACACACCTGAGCAGAATCGAATAGGGGCCGAGGTCGAGCAGATTCACGATGCCGCCGCAGCAGAATCCTTTCTCAAGAGGCTAGGAAAAGAGGATGTGGTGGGGGTCGCCTGTATATTGACGGGTGAGCCAGGCGTGCGGGCCGATGTCCAAGGCTGTGCGCTGGGCCTGCCGGACGACGGAGCGGCGTTTGTGCAGGACGGGGCGCGAAGCTGGCCGCGGCCGATCAGGGATCTCTTCAGTAGTACAAGCAGAACGATCGCGGTGCACGATCTCAAGCCGGTCTTGTTAGCCCTTCACCGTCAGGGCGTCGAGATGCCTGGCCCCTATTTCGACACGATGGTCGCCGACTACCTGCTGAATCCGAATCGCCGGGCGCACACCTTGGAAGCGGTTGCGATGGATCTGCTGAGTTATCAACTCGGCGCGGGGGCGAGCGATCAGGCCGACAAGGGGCCGCCCTCTCTCTTTGATGTCGATGAGAGCCTGGTCCGTCGAACGGGGGAGGCGGCGGCAGTCGTGGCCAAGGTTGCGCCGATGCTGCGTGAGCGGCTCGCGGAGCAGGGGAGTCTCGCGCTGTTTCAGGACGTGGAGATGCCGTTGGTGCCGGTGCTGGCCGAGATCGAACGCAATGGTTTCCTCCTCGACGTCGAAGGCTTGTATGGTTTGAGCAAGGAGCTGGAGCGGGATCTTGATCAGATGGTGACAACGATTTACCGTCTGGCCGGTGGGGAGTTTAACATCGGCTCGCCGAAGCAGTTGGCCACCGTGCTCTTTGAGAATCTGGGCCTGAAGCCGCTCCGGAAAACGAAAACCGGATACTCCACGGATGAAGACACGCTCACGCAACTCGCCGCCCAGCACGAGCTTCCGGCGCAAATCCTGAACTACCGCACGTTGACCAAACTCAAATCGACCTATGTCGATGCCCTGCCGCAGTTGGTGAATCCCGAGACCAAGCGGCTTCACACGTCGCTCAATCAGACAGTTGCCGCGACGGGACGACTCTCCTCCACCGACCCCAATCTCCAGAATATCCCGGTCAAGGGTGACTATGGCCTGCGGATCCGCGAAGCCTTCATCGCGCCGACGGGGCATCACCTGCTCTGCGCCGATTATAGTCAGGTCGAGCCCCGCATCTTGGCCCACCTCTCGCAGGACCCTCGGCTGCTGCAGGTGTTTGAGAGGGGCGAGGACATTCATATGGCCACGGCCATGGAGATATTTAACCTCCCCGCCGGGCAGGTCACGCGAGACATGCGGCGCGCGGCGAAGAGCGTGGTGTTCGGGATTGTGTATGGGATCAGTCCGTTCGGGCTGGCCTCCAACATCGGCGTGCCGCAAGCCGACGCGAAGAAATACATTGAGACGTTCTTCGAGAAGTTCGCCGCAGTACGAGCCTTGATGGATCGCAATATCGAAGAGGGAAAGACAAAGGGTTATACGACGACGATCCTCGGCCGTCGCCGACCCATCCCGGAATTGCAGAGCGGCGATCCGTCCCAGCGCGGCGTCGGCGAACGCATGGCGGTCAACAGTCCGATTCAAGGATCGGCCGCGGATCTCATCAAGGTGGCCATGATCAACGTCCACAAACGGCTGCGGGACGAACTGCCGAACACCAAAATGATCCTGCAAGTCCATGACGAACTGATCTTCGAAACGCCGGACCAAGACCTGGAACAGGCGAAGCAGCTCGTGAAGCAGGAAATGGAAGCCACAGGGGCGGCATTGGGACTGTCGGTTCCGCTCAAGGTGGATTTGGGTGTGGGGCAGAACTGGCGAGTGGCCCATCCCTAGCCGGGAAGGTGCAGGGTTGAGCGGGCCTCTGCCGCATACGTCTAATAAGTATCGATCGCGAACGACCGGCTGCTTCTCACATGACACGTCGACGACCACTCCTATCAGTCACTGAGCCTGAGTTCCAGGAATTGGTGCAACGGGCACTGGATGGCCTGCCTGACGAGTACGCCAAACTCATTTCCAACGTTGCCGTGGTGGTGGAAGATGAGCCCTCTCTCGACCTGTTAGCCGATCTGGAAATGGAGGAAGACGAGGATCTACTCGGCCTCTACCAAGGCCTCTCCATCGACAATGAATCCTTCTTTCAAACCGGCGGTCAACTACCGGCGAAAATCTCCATCTACCGCGGGCCGATTCTGAGAGTGTGCCGCACCAGAAGAGAAGTGGTGCAAGAAGTCCGAGATACGGTCGTGCATGAGATCGGCCATCATTTTGGGCTGGACGACGACGAGATGCCGTACTGATAGGATGTTAAAAAGGCCCCGCCAATTGAGTGCTTGCCTGGAGAGATCTGCGCCTCCCGGAGAGTCTGCCACCTAGCAACGCAAATGAGTAATCTACATTTTAATTGGAAACGCTATTGGTACCCAAGAGGCACTAGCCTCAACCTGGCAGATGATGGGTACCTTCCTGATCCTGATTCCCAATCGGGCAAAATCTGGAATGAGAATGTCGTACCGTTCGAAGAAATCTCCGGTTTGAGGGCACTTGTTCTGCTCGGCGATCCTGGCATGGGGAAGTCCACAATTCTGTCGGAGCAGGCCTCTGTCTGGAAGCAAAGGCAGCATGATTCAAAAGAGAAGTCTCTTTTCATAAATCTTAGCTCTTACCAATCAGAGAGCCGACTAGCGGATCACCTCTTTGAAAGCCAAATTTTTAAGGAGTGGTTAGCGGGCAATCATGCGTTGCATCTTTTATTGGACAGTTTGGATGAAGGCTTATTATCGATCAGAGTTCTAGCCGCTTGCCTCTTAGATGAGTTCAAGAAACTACCGTTTGAACGCCTTTACCTCAGAATTGCTTGTAGAACGGTAGAGTGGCCAGATCTTCTTGAGAATGGTCTTACAGATTGGTTAGGCAAGGAAGCCGTCAAGCACTATTTGCTCGCACCTCTGAGAAAAATTGATGTCGAAGAGGCGGCCCGAATTTGCGGTCTAGATGCGAAACTCTTTCTTAACCAAGTTGAATCTTCAGCCGTCGTCCCATTTGCCATCAAGCCCGTCACTTTGAAGTTCCTCCTGTCGGTATATCGGAGGGACGGAAAGCTACCTGGTTCTCAGTCTGCCCTCTATCTGGAAGGATGTCGGTTACTTGCTGCTGAGACGAGCGAAAGTCGGAGGGCAGCTGAATACAAAGGAAAACTCACTGCAGAGCAACGCTTGGTGGTGGCAGCTCGTATTGCGGCGAGCATGGTCTTTGGGAATCGAAATGCTGTCTATTTAGGTGCAAATCCAGCGGAAGTTCCTAGCGAAGATATCGAAATCAGACAATTATCAGCTGGGACCGAGTCAGCCGATGATGTGCGCTTCAAGGTAGGCGAAAGAGAGATACGGGAAACGCTCGCTACGGGTCTATTTTCAACTCGCGGTTCCAATCGGGTCGGTTGGGGGCATCAGACTTATGCTGAATTTCTGGCTGCATGGTATCTGAAGAAGCATGACGTTTCGATTTCTCAGATCAAGAGCTTAATTAGTCATCCGGATGATCCAAACAGGAAAACCATTCCGCAATTGGGTGAGACTGCTGCATGGCTAGCTGGAATGATTCCAGAGATATTTCAGGCAATCGTACAAAGTGAACCGGACCTGCTCTTGAGAAGTGAGGTGGCCACGGGAGATTCTCTGCGGCGGGCTGCCTTGGTCGAAGCATTGTTGCAATTCTATGAGAATGAGCACGTATTTGACCGCCACCGCGAGCACTATAAGAATTTGTTCCATCCAGGTTTAGCGGACCAACTTCGTCCCTACGTTTCCGATAAGGCGAAAGGTGTGATTGTGCGCCGTGTAGCCATAGACGTTGCCGAATCCTGCAATGTCCAAAGTCTCAACCAGGCGTTGCTATTAGTGGCTCTTGATAGGTCGGACAATCTGGCAACCCGAGTACAGGCTGCTTATGCAATTGGGAGGGTAGGAGATGATGAAACAAGGAAAAGTCTCAAGCCGCTCGTCTTTGAAGATAATGCCGACGACCTGCAGGATGAGCTTAAGGGCAGTGCTCTTAGCGCCTTGTGGCCTTCCCATATTACGGCTGGGGAACTGTTCTCTATTCTGAAGCCGCCGAAAAGTGAAGGATTTATCGGAGCTTATCGAGTTTTTCTTTCATCAGAGCTCGTTGATTCTTTGCCCCCACAGGACTTAATCCCAGCCCTCGAATTTGCGAGCAGCCTGCGACAGCCTAGACGCGAGATGGATTCGTCTTTGGATTCGCTCATCGATGGAGTTGCACTGAAGGCATGGGAAAACATGAATGTGCCAGGAGTGACAGAGGCACTAGCCAAGCTTGTGGTATCTAGAGTAGGGACCCACGATGACCTGATAAAAGGGCGAACCGCCAAGACCAACCATCTCTCCTTTTTGCAGGATCAAAATAAAAGGCATCGGCTGCTGGAAAGCGGTCCTTCGGGTGGCTGCGTGTGATCCGGAGTGCGAGGCTAGGTGGCTCGTGTGCACTCGCACGCCAGTCGTAAGATCAGAAGATTTCAATTGGCTCATTTCCTACCTCGACCGAAGAGGTGGCTCCGCTGGATTGGACAGAATGTTCCGTTCCTTAAGTGGCGCCTCGCGGTGTTCTGCCTACGCGGCGGTGTACCGTGCGGGCAGGTTGTCAAAGTACACTCCATCCGGCGTA